>CAYFZV010000092.1:426-3692 GCA_964347735.1 uncultured Gammaproteobacteria bacterium | reverse complement strand
TTTTCAAGCGTCTCGACGTGAAGGTACACCCGCTCTACTGGGAACCCGACGGCACGTTTCCGAACCACGAAGCGAATCCTCTCAAAACGGAAACGCTCTCTGCGTTGCAGGCCAAGATCAAGGAAACGCGCGCCGACGTCGGTATCGCCTTCGACGGGGACGCGGATCGCATCGGTCTCGTCGATGAGAAGGGCGAAGTCATCCGCGCTGATCAGATCATCGCCATGCTCGCGCACCGGCTCCTGCCCGGCCACCTTGGCGAAACCGTCACCTACAACGTGAGCTGCGGCAACATCGCCCCGGAAGAGATCAAGGCTTCGGGTGGCGTACCGCTCATGACGCCGACGGGTCACGCACTCATCAAGAAAATCCTGCGTGATTCAGACGCGCTCTTTGGCGGCGAACTCTCCGGCCATTTCTATTTCCGCGAATTTTTCGGTGCCGAAAACACCGATTATGTCATGCTTTTGACGCTCCAATTGCTGGCTCAGGAAAAGAAACCGCTCTCCGAACTCGTCGCCCCGTTCCGCCGCTATGCGCATTCGGGAGAACTGAATTTCAAAGTGGATGATGCGAAAGCGAAAGTTGCGGTGATCCATGAGCGGTACGCGTCGGAAGCGACGACAGTGACGGAGATCGACGGCCTGCGCCTCGATTTCGGCGACTGGTGGTGCTCCGTGCGCGCTTCCAACACCGAACCTCTCCTCCGACTCAATGTGGAAGGCGCCACGAAGGAGCTGATGGAGACGAAGAAAGCCGAACTCACGACGCTGATCCAGGCGTAAACCAAGACTTCAGGGCTATGCACAGCCCTGAAGTCTTGTATTTCTGCGCAGCCGTTGTAGTATTGCGGCTGCGCAATCTCGCGTATCGAGGTGTTCATGGTGCGGAAGCACGGTTACGGCGTGTTGTACCCCCAGATCGAAGCGCTCTTGTACGACTTGGACGGCACGCTCGCTGACACGGAAGAGGAGCTCTTCGCGACGTACGCGGAACTCCTCACCGAGCGGGGCCGCGACTTCTCGACGTTCGACTATCGCACGATCGTCGGCGTGACCGCACTCGAAGCGGCGCGCGTCGTCGCCCTGGCCTTCAGTCTCGATGAAACGCCGGAGGATTTCCTTCTTCAGTGGCGCGCGCGCCTGGCCGAACGCCTTCGCACGCACCTCCGTCCTCGACCCGGGGCCAGAGAAGCGCTCGAAAAGGCGAAAGTCAGCGGCGCGACCGTCGCGCTCGTCACGTCGGCACGCGAGGATCATGCCAATGACGTGCTTGATCGTCTCGGCTTCCGCTCGTTTTTCCGGGTGATGATCACCTGGGAATCGCCCGGACTTACGCGACACAAGCCGCACCCCGACCCGTATCAACTGGCCGTCAAAACGCTCAAAGTGGCTAAGAACCGCTGCGTGGCCTTTGAAGATTCGGTAAACGGAGTGACCTCCGCGCGCGACGCCGGCATTCTCGTCGTGGGCATCCCGCACCGCTTCTCGCCTCGCGAGGAACTGGAGAAGATCGCGAATCATGTCGTCCCTGATGGGAAGACGATCGGCGACTTCGATCTCCGGGACATCCAGCACTTCCTCCCGCAATAATCTGCTGTGTGGCAGACGCGGGAGTTTTTATTTTCCGCAGGTTCTTATAAGGTGGACCCATATGATCGGCCTCTTCGATTCCGGTATCGGCGGTCTGACGGTCGTGCGCGCGCTTCGTGCTGCGCGGCCGGATTTGTCGTACGTCTACGTGGGCGACACGGCACGCGCGCCCTACGGCACGAAGAGTCCGGAGACGATCCGCCGCTACGCGGAAGAAGCAGCCGCATTCCTGAAAGCGAAAGGCGCGAAGGCGATCATCATCGCCTGCAACACCGCGTCGTCGCTCGCGGCCGAACATTTGCGCGAAGCACATCCGGAGCTCCCGATTTTCGAAGTCGTCGGCCCGGCCGTAAGAATGGCGCAGCGCGTTTCCGCGAAGAAAAAAATCGGCTTGATCGGTACGCGCGCCACGGTGGCGAGCGGTATCTACGAACGTCGTTTGAAAGAGTTGGATCCGTCGATCGAAATCGTGGCAAAAGCCGCGCCGCTGCTCGTATCCCTCGTCGAGGAGGGCTGGATCGATCAACCGGAGACCGCCACGATCGTCGGGAAATATCTCGCGTCCATTCGGGAGGCCGAAGTCGACGCGTTGATCCTCGGCTGCACGCACTATCCGATTTTGAAGGATCTGATCGCCAAAACGATGGGGGAGAGCGTGAAACTCGTCGACTCCGCCGAAGGAGTCGTGGCGGAGTTCTGTGCTACACTTGAAAGAGATCCGTCCTTCGCCGCGTCTCTCGATACGAGCGGCCGCACGGCGCATTTCGTGACCGACCCCACCCCAGCCTTCTCCACCCTCGGTTCACGCTGGCTCGGGACCGACATCGTCGTTTCTCAAATACATCTTTCGCCGTAACGCATGTTTTCGACCATCCTCCTCTTCATCATCGTTCTCGCCGTGCTCGTTCTCGTGCACGAGCTTGGGCATTTCCTGACCGCCCGCTGGTTCGGCATCGACGTCGAGGAGTTTGGTTTCGGCTTTCCGCCGCGCCTGTTCGGCATCAAAAAAGGGAACACGCTCTATTCCGTGAACTGGATCCCGCTCGGCGGTTTCGTGAAGATCAAAGGCGAAGACGATCCGGACGCGACCGGCCCCGGCACATTCTCGCAAAAACCCGCCTGGATCCGCGCAATCGTCATCGGCGCCGGCGTTTTCATGAACCTGGTGCTCGCTTCGCTTCTTTTCACGATCGGGCTCACGATCGGCATGCCGCAGGCGGTCGACAGCCTGCCTGCGAATGCGCGCGTTCGCGACCGGCACGTGCAGATCATCGAAGTATTGAAAGATACGCCGGCCGCGCAAGCCGGATTCATGGCGGGCGATACGCTCGTTTCGATCGACGGCCAACCGTTCACGCAGATCACAGACGTGCAGGCCTACGTCAACTCCGCCAAACCCACGGTGCAGGTTGAAATCCGTCGCGGCAAAGAAACGTTCACGAAAGAACTGGCCCCGGCCACGGATGCCACGCACGGCAAACGCGTGATGGGCGTTGCGCTCGTCGAAGCCGCAACCGTTTCGTATCCGTGGTACATCGCGATCGGAAAGGGGATCAGCGCCACCGGCTTTTATCTCAAAGAAATCCTGCTGTCATTCGCGGATTTGATCAAAGGTCTCTTCGTCGGCCAGAAATCCGACGTTGAATTCTCCGGCCCGGTCGGCATCGCCGTCCT
>CAYFZV010000092.1:0-416 GCA_964347735.1 uncultured Gammaproteobacteria bacterium | reverse complement strand
GCCGCGCCGCGCGCCTCGGCTTCGCCTATCTCCTGCAGTTCGCCGCGCTCCTCTCGATCAACCTCGCTGTCATCAACGTCCTCCCGATTCCGGCGCTCGACGGCGGACGCCTTCTCTTCATCATCCTCGAAAAAATCCGCGGCCGTTCCGTCCGTCCGATAGTCGAAGCCGTCATTCACCGCGTCGCCTTCCTCCTCCTGCTCGCGCTCGTCGTCATCGTCACCGCCCACGATTTGGGCCGCTACGGAGAACAAATTTTGAAAGCGCTTGGCAGTTTGATTGGGGTGAGCTAAGCGCATAGGTGGCGGGTCCTGTCACCTCTCGGCGATCACGGCCATGCTCGCGTTGCTGCGCGTGGCCGCGACCGCCTGCGGTGCCACCCGCACTTCCGGGCTTCGCTGGCGCTCAGCCCTCAA
>CAYFZV010000091.1:0-3727 GCA_964347735.1 uncultured Gammaproteobacteria bacterium | reverse complement strand
GGCCGCGGCGCATCACGCATCCGCAGATGACCGTGGGTACGGCGGCCTACATGGCCCCCGAACAATGCCGCGGTACGGATGGTTTGGATGCGCGCGTCGACGTGTACGCGTGCGGCCACCTGCTGTACGAGATGCTGACGGGCTGCCTGGCTATTCCAGACAAAGAACCCTCCCGGATACTCTCGCGACAAATCAACGTGCTGCCTACGCCGTTTGCGGAGGTCGCGCCGGCTGCACGCGTGCCCGCAGCGCTTCAGGCCGTCGCTCTGCGTGCGCTGGAAAAACAACCCAGACACCGGTTCCAAACCGCCGAAGAGATGCATCAAGCGATCCTCGACGCCGTGCCCTAGGGCGCGGCATGCCCCGTGACGCGAAGCGTTTTACGGGGTTTTTTCTTTTGAAGAAGCGGTGCTAAAGTGACCGCATATGTTTGAAACGCATCCCATTAAGGCCGTACTGGAGCGCTGGAACGCCGAACTTCCCGGTGCGCGCTGGTATGTGGTTGGCGGCGCCGTGCGCGACGCGTTGCTCGGACGTCCCCTCCGGGATGTCGACGTGCTGGTCGCGGGCGCCCCCTTCGACGACCTCATGATGTTTCTTGAGGCTCGCGGATCGGTCGACGAGGCCGGGCGGACGTTTGGCGTTTTGAAATTCGTCTCAAGAGAAGACGGCTTGAAGCTCGACATCGCCCTGCCGCGCCGCGAACATCCCGCGGGCACGGGCGGGTATCGTGATGTCGAGACAGAATCCGATGCCACGATGCCGATCGAAGAAGATCTTAGCCGCCGTGATTTCACGATCAACGCGATGGCCTGGGAAGTCTCGAGCGGCCGTCTCATCGACCCGCACGGCGGCCAAACGGATGTCGCCAGCAAAATGATCCGCGCCGTCGGCGATCCGTCGGCCCGCTTCGCGGAAGACTACACGCGCATCCTGCGCGGCCTGCGTTTTGCCGCGCAGCTGAATTTTGAAATCGAATGGGAGACGTGGAAGGCGATGCTGGCCTTGGTGCCGCGCGTCGATGAAACGCGCGACGGACAACGTCTCGTGCCGCACGAACTGATCTCGCGCGAACTGCTTAAAAGCTTCGAAGCCGATCCCGTGCGCACGGCCGATTTGTGGCAAGAAGCGGGCCTCACGTCAGTCCTGATGCCGGAGCTTGGTGAATGGCCTGAACGCGTGCGCGGGGCGCTCGACCGCCTGACGGAAGAAGACGCTGTGCGCGTCATCGGCGACGTGATCCCGATGAAAATCGTGTTCGGGCTTTCGATCGCGCACCTCGGCGCGGACCGGGCAGCCGATATCGTCGAACGGTTGAAGTGCGTTTCGGCCGGATCGGGCATCGACGCGACATTCGTGCGCAGGCTCGCTGCGGGCGGCGATGTCTCGCTCTATAAAGAGTTGGGATTGAAGCCGCTTTTGGAAGGGGAGACCGCCATGAAACTGCTCGGAATCGCCCCGGGCCCGGATGTCGGCCGCGCCCTCGACCTCTTGCTCGATGCCCAAGCCAAGGGTATGGTCTCCAGTCCGGAAGAAGCGGAAGTGTTTTTAAAGGAAAACTTCATATAACCTTCGTCGTCCACTACGCCGAGCTCGGCATCAAAGGCAGGAACCGAGACTTCTTCGAAGAGAAGCTCGTTTTCAATATCAAGACGCAGCTCAAAGGCCTGCCGATCAAAAACGTCGCGCGGCGCACCGGACTGATCCGCGTGGATGCGGGGGAAGCCGACACAAAAGAAGTTTTGCAGCGTTTGAAAATGATTGCCGGCATCGCCACGATCGCTCCCTCGACACACACTGCGCTCGACGTCGACGCCGTCATCCGCGAAGCCGTGGCGCGCTTCGCTTCAAAATCCGGTACGTTCCGCGTGACATCACGGCGTCCGAACAAGCGTTTTTTGATGACCTCGCAGGAACTCTCCGCCAAGGTCGGCGAAGCGATTTTGGAGGTGAATGCGAATCTGAAAGTCGATCTGCACACGCCCGAGCACATTTGCTGGATCGAAATCACCGACGACGGCGCGTTCGTGGCCGATGAAAAAGCGAAAGGCGCGGGCGGGCTCCCCCTCGGCACGAGCGGCAAACTCGTGTCCTTGCTTTCAGGCGGCATCGATTCACCGGTCGCATCATGGATGATGGCGCGGCGCGGCGCTCCGCTTCACTACGTCCACTTCCACAATTTTCCGTACACCGACCGCGCCTCGATCGACATCGTGAAAGATCTCGCGCGCGTTTTGAATCGCACCGCCATCTCGGCGTCGCTCTCGCTCATCAATCTCACGCCGATCCAGGAAGAGATCGCCGCCGTCTGCAATCCGCAGTATCGCGTCATCCTGTATCGCCGCATCATGTTCCGCATCGCAGAACGTATCGCGCTGCGCGAAGGCGCGAACGGACTCGTGACCGGCGAATCGCTCGGACAAGTCGCCTCGCAGACCGTCGAGAACATGCGCACGATTGAAGCCGTGACCACGCTCCCGGTGCTGCGCCCCCTGATCGGCATGGACAAGGAAGAGATCATGGACCGCGCCAGAAAGATCGGCACCTACGAGCTCTCGATCCTGCCGCACTCCGATTGCTGCTCGCTTTTCATGCCGCAGCATCCAGCCACGAAATCGCGCGAACTCCTGGTCGCCGAAGATGAAAAAAAGCTCGATCTCGAGAAGCTGATCCTGGCCGCGCTGGCGGAAGAAGAGAGGGTTGAAATGAAAGACGTTTCCTGGTAGCCTCCCGGCATCGCACCTTGCGAAGGGAGGCTCTTTTGATGAAAAACCCGAGACCTTTGGTCGCGCTCCACGAACACCTCGACGGCTGCGTCCGCATCGCAACGATGCTCGACATCGCGATCAATGAGAGGATCACGCTTCCGAGTCAAACACGAGAAGGGCTCGCTCAAGCTCTGCGCTGCGGAGAGATCCGCCAGAACCTTGGCGACTACCTGTCGGCCTTTCCGATCACAACTTCAGTGATGCAATCGCAGTCGGCGCTCACGCGCATCGCCCGCGAACACGTCGAAGACGCCGCCAGGGACGGCGTGAAGTGGTTGGAGCCACGTTTCATGCCTGAGCTTCATACCGCTCGAGGTTTGTCGCTGGATTTCGTGTTCGGAGCCGTGCGTGATGGCCTCTATTACGCCGGTAAACAGCACGGTGTGGGCTGGGGGATGATCGTCTGCAGCATGCGTCATGTCCATCCGGACGTAACCGGCCGAATGATCGATCTCGCAATTCGTTACAAGAACCACGGCATCGTGGCCGTCGATCTCGCTGGCGACGACAACCTTCCAGCGTATGAACATGCCAAGCATTACCTTCGTGCCAAAGAAAACGGGCTCGAGGTGGTGATTCATGCCGGCGAGTCGGGACCGGCGATCAGAGTCGTGGAAGCCGTCGAAAAATTCGGCGCGACAAGGATCGGTCACGGCAATAAAGCCCTGATTGAACCCGAGCTCGTCGAGTATCTCTTCCGTCATCGTGTCGGCGTCGAAGCATGTCCGACATCCAACGTTCAAACGAAGGGTGTCGAAAGCTATGAAACGCATCCGGCGCAAAATTGTCTGAATGCCGGCATGCTGGTCTCGATCAACACCGATAACCGGACGCTAGCCGACACCACGGCGGTTCGCGAACTCGAACTCGTTCGGCAGCACTGGAACCTCAATCTGACGCAGGTCCAGCGGCTCATCTGGAACGGCATCTACATGTCGTTCGCCCCGAAAGCCGTCAAA
>CAYFZV010000090.1:0-3758 GCA_964347735.1 uncultured Gammaproteobacteria bacterium | reverse complement strand
CTGGCGGAGGGTGTGGGGATCGAACCCACAAGACCAATTGCTCGGTCGCAGTTTAGCAAACTGCTGCCTTACCATTCGGCGCAACCCTCCACGGTCGGCCTTATCCTACGGCATTTATATGGGCCTGTAAAGCGTGATATACTGTCCACATATGGCGGAGGAAACCCGCGACATGCACGAGCCCTATCTTGGCGAAGAGATCTTCAGCTGGGAAGTGGACGAATACGTCAGGCACGAGCGCGGACCAGTCTGGTACGCGGTCGCGTTTTTGGTGGGCCTAAGCCTGGTCATGTACGCCATCGTCACGCGTAACTTCCTGTTCGCGATCGTGATCATCATGGCCGGCGTGATCATCGCGCTCTCGGCCCTCCGCGAACCGCAGCGGATCTCATTCATGCTGACGACGCGCGGCGTGGCACTCGGCAGCCAATTCGTGCCGTTCAAGGAACTCAAAAGTTTTTGGATCTTGTACGAACCGCCGCAGGTCAAGAACCTGTACGTCGACTTCCGCAGTGCGATCACGCCGCATCTCGTCGTGCCGATCGAAGAAATGGATCCTCTCGAACTCCGCCGCGCCCTGCTCGAATTCCTTGCCGAAAACAAGTCGCAAGAAGACGAATCCATGTCGGAGATTCTCGGGCGCTTGCTCAAGCTCTAACCTCACCGGAATCAAAAACACCCCTTCGAGGGGTGTTTTTGCATGGTGAGCCCAGAACGATTCGAACGTTCGACCTCAACCTCCGCAGGGTTGCGCTCTATCCAGCTGAGCTATGGGCTCGTACTCACTTACTCGCCTAGACTATAGCAAAGCCCACCACATGTCAACCCATGCCCCGCGTAGCCTGCAGGGCGAAGTGGGGTGGTATACTGCCCCTGAACTATGGAAATTCCGCCGGAATTGCCGATCTCCAGACTCGGCGTCTTGGGCGCCCGTTTGGCCAAGCCGCTGCGTGCGATGGGTCTCGTAACTGCGGGAGACCTGCTTCGGCATTTGCCGTTTCGCTACGAGGATTTAAGCCGTACGGTTCTGCTCGCCGGTCCTTCCGACGGGCCGGTGACGGTGCGCGCGCGGGTGGATCTCATCCGGACGCGGCGTTCGGCCAAGAAGAACATGCTGCTGACCGAAGCCACGATTTCGGACGACGTGGGAACGGCCAAGGTCGTCTGGTTCCGGCAGCCGTTTGTTTCGAAGGTCCTGAAACCCGGAGACCGCGTTTCGTTTTCCGGTACGCTTGAGCTGAAGTCTTGGGGTTTGGAATTGGTGAATCCCGCCTATGAAAAGGAGCGCGTGGGCGCGTCGGTGCATACCGGGCGGCTCGTACCGGTCTACTCCGTATCTGCGGCGATGACGCCGAAGCAGTTGCGCGCAGTGCTGCATCTCGCCCTGCCGGCCGCGGAACGGATCGAAGAAACGTTGCCGCCGGACCTTTTGAAGACGTTCAATCTGCCCGGCATCGCCGACGCGCTCCGGATGATCCATTTTCCCGAATCGATGGACGAGGCCGAACGCGCCGACCGTCGATTCCGATTCGAGGAATTGTTCTTCTTCCAATTGCGCGGGGCATGGGCCCGTCGCGCGCTCGAAAAAAAGAAAGCGATGTCCGTGCCGTTTGACGAAGCTTCCACGCGAGCGTTCGTAGCCTCGCTGCCGTTCGCGCTGACGGATGACCAGAAACGCGTCACCTGGAAGATTTTGCAGGATCTCGGAAGCGGCCGTCCGATGCAGCGCTTGGTCGAGGGCGACGTGGGCAGCGGCAAAACGGTCGTCGCGGCCATGGCGATGCACGCCTGCGCTCTCGTCGGCTACCGCAGCCTTTTCATGGCGCCTACGGAGATTTTGGCCGAGCAGCATTTCGCCACGATCTCACGTCTGCTTGAAGGTACGACGTTCCGCGTCGCGCTCCGCACGGCCTCTCATAAGGAAGCGCATGACGGGGCATCGATCATCGTCGGTACGCATGCGCTGCTCACCAAAGGTTTTGCACCGAAACATGTCGCGCTGGTCGTCGTCGACGAGCAGCACCGTTTCGGCGTGAGCCAGCGTCAGACGCTGCTCGCGAAACTGCCGAGCGGCGCAGAGGGGGAGGTTCCGCATTTTTTGTCGATGACAGCCACGCCGATCCCACGTTCGCTCGCACTCGCGCTCTACGGTGATGTCGATTTTTCTCCGCTCCGGCAAATGCCTCCGGGACGCCGTCCGGTCGAGACCATGTTGGTCGGAGGACGCGAACGCCAGGCGATGATGAAGCACGTGCGGGAAGAGGCCGCTCTCGGCCGCAAGACATTTGTCGTCTGTCCGCTCATCGAGCCGTCCGACACGCTCGGGGTCAAATCCGCGGAAGAGGAAGTCGAACGTCTCCGGGCCGAGTTGCCGGACCTGGAAGTGGGCCTTCTGCACGGCCGCATGAAAGCGGATGAGAAACGCGCGACGATGGACCGTTTCGCGAACGGGGGATTGCATGTGCTGGTTTCGACGACCGTCATCGAAGTCGGCGTCGACGTGCCATCGGCGACCGTCATGGCGATCGAGGGCGCCGAGCGCTTCGGCATGGCCCAGCTGCATCAGCTGCGCGGCCGCGTCGGGCGTTCCTCGCTGCCGTCCCGTTGCTATCTCGCCCCAACGCATGCGGCCCCGCACGCGATCGAGCGCCTGCAAGCCTTCATCCGCGCCAAGGATTGTTTCGAGCTCTCGGAACTCGACCTGCGTTTCCGTGGACACGGCAGCTTGTTCGGCGAAGAACAGTCGGGCTTCGCCGATCTCCGCCGTTTCCGCCCGGGGGACACGCATCTGATCGAAGAAACCCGCGAGGCGGTGCGTATGCTGACGGAACATGACCCTGATTTGGAAACGCACCTCTCGCTCAAAAAGAAAATCTCGGCGGAGGCCGAGATGGTGCATTTGGAGTGAAGTGATCAGGCATTCTTGGCGAGCATGACACGGACTTCGCGAAGGAGACTGTCGGGATCCAGACCGGCGAGATGTGCCAATTGATAGGCATTGATTAACATCTTCGCAGCGACCGTGCCTTGCATGCGTCGAGCGGGAGTCCCGAGCTTTGCGCCGTGATCCAGGCGCTCCTCGAACTCCGCCAGCTTTCCGAGACTTTTTTGCGCGTGGAAGATAATGTGACGGAAGGCGAAACGGTCTTGATCTGGGACGCTCATGCCTTCGAGTCGCGGATACTTGGATTCCGTCCACGGCCAGTTCACGATCGCTTCCTGCATCACGTCACTGAACTTCGTCACTGGAACCTCCTTGTCGATACGCGCATCATGGAACCGAAAACTCCTCCCGTCAAGGGAAGAGTTTTTTGATCGCGTCTTTCAGATGCGGGGAATTTTTCGGGGTGAGAACCTGCGTGAATTGCAGGCGCTTGGCTTCCGTCTCGCGTTTCTCCACAAAGGTGACGGGCCGCAGTTCTCCGCCCAGGCCGACTTCGCCGAAAGCGGCGAGCGAGGAGGGGAGCGGTTTTCCGGAAAGCGCGGAGACGACCGCGAGGACGACGGCGGCATCGGCGGCGGGTTCTTTCACCTTATACCCTCCAGCTACGTTGATGTGGATGTCGTGCGTCGATGTCGGTACGCCCAGGCGTTCGGAGAGTACGGCCAGCAAAACTTGCAGGCGGTTCGCATCGAAACCCGAGGCGCGACGCTGCGGATAGCCGAAGGTGGTGCGCGAGGCCAGCGCTTGGATTTCAACCAGAATCGGCCGCGTGCCTTCCATGATGCAGGTGACGACTGAGCCCGGCGCGTCCTTG
>CAYFZV010000089.1:0-3775 GCA_964347735.1 uncultured Gammaproteobacteria bacterium | reverse complement strand
TCCCGCACATCCGTGAAATTGGCGATCCCGCCGACGATGAGTGCGCCGCGGAGCCCGGGTTTCGACAGCACGAGTCTGGCGAGATCGCGTACCTTTTCTTTCGGCGGATTGCCCGAATATTCCGCGTAGTTGGCGGCGCGCAGTCCGGCACTACGCATTGCGTCCATGTTCACGAAGCTGGCGCCGCCGCCCGAAAAAAGCGTGGCGATATCGCCGTCGAGCGCCCGATACGCGCCGCCGAACGCAGAACGATCATGCACAGCGTCATCCAAAGCGACTTTCGCGTCGAGCGCGATCAGGGTTCCGTCCGCGCGTTCCGCCAGGGGATTGATCTCGATCTGCCGCGCGTGTTCTTCAAAAAAAGCTTCCACGATCTTCGCGCACCATTCCGGCAGTTCCGGAGAAATCGCCGCAAGCTCGGAGGCGATCGCGGCGATCGATGCGCCGGGATTCTGCGGATCGATCTTGAAACGCCGCACGTTCCGACGTTCTTCGATGCCAGAACCGCCTTCGGCGCCGATCAAAAGAAGCGGCCCGCGCGCTTCGACGTCGTAGACGCAGGAAACATAAAATTCGCGTTTCGCCGCAACGCGTTCTTCGAGCAGGGCGTCAGTCCAACCGCGAGTCTGCCACGCGGAAAATGTATGTTGAAGATCTTCCGAGGTATCGACAAACGCGATCGCGCCTTGCGCAGCGCGATTACCCGACAAAAGCTGCGCCTTCAGAACCCAAGGTCCCGGCACTGATGCGATCGCGGACTCAATTCCACTCGGATGCGAAAGCAGGACCCCGTTCGGGATCCTGAATCCATGTTTTTTCAACAGCGCTTTACCTTCGTGCTCGCAGACGTTCATATTCTTCCTTGAGCCGGCGCACGAGTTTTTTGAGATTGTGATGCTCGACCACGATTCCGCGCAGCGTTTCGCTCATGCGCGCGCGTTCGTCGTCCTGGAGCGACAGGCAGGCGTTCAGTTTCGCGGCGAGGTCTTCCGGCGTCCAATCATAGAACAGGTACGGGAGCCATTCTCCGAGATAGGTGTTGAAGACCGGCGTGCAGACGACCGTAGGAACGCCGCACGACATGGCTTCCAGGAAAGATTTTCCCGCGCCACCGATGCGCTGCATACTGACGAAGGCGTCGGCGGAACAGAGGTGGGGGAGCAAATCCTTGTTCGGCACGGGTCCCGTGAATGCGAAGGCGTCGGTCAGGCCGAATGACGCGATCTTCTCTTTGAGACGCGCGACATACGCGCGGTCGCCGTCGTTCATGGCGCCGCCCACGAGCCGCACGACGAAATCGCGGCGACCGTATTTCTCACGCAGCAGACGGCTTGCGTCGATCAAGAGATCGTATTCCTTGACCGGCGTGAGGCGTCCGACGCTCAAGATTTCCTTGCGGTCGTTTGAAGCCGTGCGCGGCGGGCAGCTGTAGAGATCGGGATCGACGCCATGCCCGACAGGCAGGAATTTCGACGAGTCGCTGCCGTTGAAGCTTTCTTTCGAAACGGAGACCACGCGGTTGGCGATTCGAAGCGCGAGCAAGCGCAACCAGCTGCCTTTCTTGTGCGCGTACCAGAGGAACGTCATCTTGCCCCAAAGTCGCCAGAACAGCCCGCCGAGCAGCACGTATTCGGGATTCATGTGCACGAAGACCGCATCGTAGTCCTTGCGGAGGGCAAAAATATATTTGTAGAAACGCACGACGTATTTCCAACGCGCACCGTCTTTCTCTTTTCCGAGCGAATGCACGCGCACGTTGGCGGGCAAGTCGACTTCGCCGCGGCGCAGGCAGATCACCTCGACGCTCTCGAAGACTTCGGCGAAACGCGCGATCCACTGATGGAATGCGCCGAGGACGTCGTCGTTCTTGTCGGCGACCTGCGTGATGACGAGCAGCTTCATACGGGACGGATAACGCCGTCTTCAAGCCGGTAGCGGGATGTGCAGGCACAGAGCGCGTTCGCACCGTCGAACGCCAAACGCTCACCGCAGGCACAGACCCAGCCGATTGGTTTCGCGGGCACGCCGATGGCCAGTGCGTAGGCCGGAATATCTTTCGTCACGACGGCGCCGGCGCCGATCATGGCCCAGGGACCGATCGTCACGCCGCAGACGATGGTCGCGTTCGCGCCGAGCGCTGCGCCTTCGCGGACCAGTGTCGGACGCCAGGCTTCACGCTTCGAAACTTCGCGCGCACGCGGCATGGGATCGTTCGTGAAGACGACGGAAGGGCCGACGAAAACGCGGTCCTCAAGCGTCACGAGATCCCACACGTCGATGTTGGCTTCGAGCTTCACGCGGTTTCCCAACACAGCCTTGCCGAAGACCGTGCAATTGTGGCCAATCGTGCAGTCTGCGCCGATCTTCGCGCCGGAAACAATTTGCGAATGACGCCAAATCTTGGTGCCGGCGCCGATCGTGGCGTCCTCGGCGACTTCGGCGGTCGGATGGATCGTCACGCCCTCAAGCGGCATAGGGAACGGTGACGGCTGCGTAGAGGCGGTCGACCAATTCGACGGACGGAAGCGCCTCGAGCGGACGGATGCCGCGCCCTTCGAGCATCTCGCGATACACCGTGCGGTGAAGATTCTCGTAAGAGAGATTGTCCTTCGAGGAAAAATTGTAGTCCTTGCCGTTCACGAGGAAACGGCGCTGCTGCCCCGCGCGGTCGCGGAAAATGCCGACCGTCCAGGTGCAGCGGTACCGGTCGCCCTCGATCGTGCCGCAACCGACCATGTCGTTCAGCGCCGCCGTGACGATTTTCTTCGGCGGACCGAAGACGTGCTGGAGCAGGTCGAAATAATGGATGCCGATGTTGTAGAGCGGACCGCCCGAACGTGTAGCGTCGCCTTTCCACGTCTTAAAATATTTCTCGTCGCGGTAGACGGAAATGTTCATGTCGATTTCAAACGTCCCGCCCGCGGCGACCTGTTCGCGCAATTCCTGCGCCAACGGATGATGCCGAAGCTGCATGACGGTGAAGATGTTGTCGAAGGCTGCCAGCGCGCGCACGGACTCGGGCGAGATGCCGAGCGGCTTTTCGCACAGCACAAGTTTGCCGTTCTCGGCGGCCATGCGCGCCATCGGGGCGTGCAGGTCGTTCGGGCCGAGGATCACGACGCAGTCCGTCTTTGGGTTGTCCATGACACCGGTTTTCCAGCGGTCTTCGCCGTAGGCCGTGTTGACCACGTCGACGATCTTGCCGCCCAAGCCTTCAATGGCTTCCGCGTGGCGCGGCATGATGAAACCGGAACCGATAAGGCTGAAGTTCATACCCGCGCATTATCAGCTTGAGACGCACTTTCGTCAATCAGGGCTGGCTAAAAATCGTTTTTTTTGACAGGATGAAGGGCATGAGAATCGCCTACGTCGCCAACGTCCGGCTGCCGACCGAAAAGGCGCACGGTCTCCAGATCATGGAAATGTGCCGGGCATTCGCGCGTGCCGGCCATCCGGTGCGCCTGATCGTTCCGAAGCGCAAGAACATCCATGCCGCATCGCCGTGGGAATTTTACGGTTTCCGTCCCGAGTTTGAAATCGTCGAAGTTCCGCTTTTTGATTTCATCAGCTATGACCGCGTGCTGGGTCGGGTCGCGCTGTGGTTGAACATGTTCCAGTTCTCCTTTCGCGCGGAGTCGGTCGTGCGCGCGTTCAAGCCTGACGTCGTCTATGCGCGCGATCCGTGGTACGTCGGGTTGGCGGACGGCGCGCACTACGTGTTCGAGGCGCATGATTTTCCGAAACGCACCACGCCGCTGCATCGCCGCGTATGGAA
>CAYFZV010000088.1:0-3864 GCA_964347735.1 uncultured Gammaproteobacteria bacterium | reverse complement strand
GACCTCGATGATCGCATGGGCGGCGAGCTTTGACATGGCATCGCGCGCTTCGATCGTGGCGGATGCGGTGTGCGGCGTCAGTACGACATTTGGAAGCTTGGCGAGGCCGGGAACGAGCTTCGGTTCGAATTCATAGACGTCGAGTCCCGCGCCGGCGATCTGCTTGGTCTTGAGGGCGCCCACGAGCGCTTTCTCGTCGACGACCGGACCGCGTGACGTGTTGATCAGGATCGCGGACTTTTTCATGGCTTTGAACGTGCGGGCGTCGATCAGATGGCGGGTGGTTGGAAGCAGGGGGACATGGACCGAGACGACATCGGAGTTCTTGAGGAGATCCGCCGCGCTCGCGTACGTCGCACCGACCTCCTTTTCAAATTGTTCGTTCCGCTTCACGTCGTAGTACAGCACCTTCATGTCCATGCCGCGGGCCGCGCGGCGAGCCACGTCGGCACCGATGCGTCCGAGACCGAGGATACCGATCGTCTTTCCAGAAAGTTCCGTGCCGAGGAGGAGCTCCGGTTCCCAGCCCTTGTATTTGCCGGCGCGGGTGAAACGGTCGGATTCGACGATACGCTTGGCGACAGCCAGCATGAGCGCGATCGCATGTTCGGCGACGGCGACATTCAAGACGCCGGGCGTGTTGGCCGCCAGAACGCCGCGTTTCTTGAAGGCGGCGAGATCGAAGTTGTCATAGCCGACGGCGAAGTTTGCGACGATCTTCAGCTGCTTTCCGGCCGCGTTGAAAAATTCATCGTTGATTTTGTCGGTCAGCAGGGAAAGGACCGCATTGCAGCCTTTCGCCGCCTTAAGCAACGCCGTGCGCGGCATCGTTGTGCTCTTGGGGTGCATTTTCACCTTGTGGCCGGCGGCCTTGAGCAGGTCGAGTCCTGATTTCGGGATCTTGCGGGTGACGAGAATGGTAGCCATTTGAAATTACGCTTTACCGGCAGAGCCGAAGAGTTCCATTTTATGCTTTACGACTTCGGTGATCAGTTTTCTGGCCGGGCCGACGATCTTGCGAGGGTCGATCGCCTTCGTGTCGCTTAAGAGTGCTTCGCGGACAGCGGCGGTGAAAGCGATGCGCAGGTCGGAATCGACGTTGATCTTGTTGATGCCGCGCTTGACCGCTTCCTTGATGGCTTCGTCCGAGACGCCGTGCGCGCCTTCGAGCCGCGCGCAGTCGCCGAGGATCGAGCAGTGCGTCTTGGTGCGTTCGACGAGATCGGGAGAGATCCCCGAGGCGCCGTGGAGCACAAGCGGCATCTTGGTGAGCTTCTTGATGGCGGAGATGCGCTCGAAATCAAGATGTGTTTCGTCTTTGAATTTGAACGCGCCGTGCAGGGTGCCGACCGCAATCGCGAGCGCGTCGCATTTCGTGGCTTTCGCGAAGGCCAAGGCTTTTTCAGGATTCGTCAGATGCGCGTCTTTCTCTTCCACCGAGACGAAATCCTCGATGCCTGCGATCGCGCCGATCTCGGCTTCGACAGAGACGCCTTTCCATTTCGCCCAGCCGACGACCTTCTTCGTATTGGCGATGTTCTCGGCTTCCGGCAGCGCGGAACCGTCGTACATGACCGAGGTGTATCCGCCGCCGATCGCTTTCTTCACGATATCGAGATCCTTGCCGTGATCAAGGTGGAAAACGACCGGCACGTCCGTTTTGGCGGCGACAGCGACCATCGCTTTCAGATAGTCCATGCCGGCGTATTCGATCGCGCCCTCGCTCGTTTGCACAATGATGGGGGAACGCATTTCCCGGGCGGCTTCCATCACGGCCTGGAGGATTTCGAGATTGTTGATGTTGAAGGCACCGACGGCGTAGTTCTCCGCATTCGCTCTGGCCAGGACTTTTTTAAGCGTCGTCAGCATATCAAAGAGGTTGCGCCTGGATCTTCGGGAATTTCTTGAGCCACGACGCCATCTGGCTTTTCGTCAGCAAACCGGCTTGCGGGCCGACTTTGGTGATGACCGAAGCGGAGTTCATCGTGCCCCAACGGAGCGCTTCGGGGATGTCTTTGCCGTGGGTGAGCGCCGCGATGAAGGCCGTGGCGAACGAATCGCCCGCGCCCGTACGCTCGACGACCGGCGTATCGGTGATGGCGCATTTCCAATACTTCACGCCGTCGTAGGCGTAGGAGCCTTTTTCGCCGTCCGTGATGACGACGACGCGGGGGCCGACCGCGCGCATGGCGGTCAAGAGCGCCTTCATTTCCTGAATCTGTCCGACAAGTCGCTGCGCCTCTTCTTTATTGACGAAGAGCACGTGCGTGACGGCCAGAAGGGGTTTCAGCTTTTCGAGGCCTTGCTTCAATTGGTGCGTACCAGGATTGAAACCGAGCTGCGCGCCCGTTTTTTTCACGTGCGCGAGGAGTTCCATGTGGAAATCCATGTGGTTCTTTCCCATCGAGGTGAGGTAGAACCATTTGGTCGGCTTGAATTTCGGCAGTGTGTAGGTGCGGTCGAGATGATAGACAAGGATCGTGCGCTCGGCTTTGAAATTCAGGACGACGGAGTAGTTCGTTTCCTGTTTCTTGTCGATCTGGACGTAGTCGCAGGAAACTTTTTCCTTCTTCATTGTGTTCATGACCTGCTTGCCGGTTTCATCGTTGCCGACGACCGAATAGAACCCGGCCTTCAACCCAAGACGCGCAGATCCGACGGCGTTGTTCGCCGCGTTGCCTCCGATGATGCGCTGGACCTTTTCGACCGGAATCTTGTCGGCGTAGGAAAGACAGAGCTGGCAAAGGGTCTTTTCCAGGTTGCAGAGAACGGACGCTTCTTCCAAAGACACGAAGACGTCGAGTGTGGCGTCACCGATCGAAATGATGTCGAACGCGGTCTTTTTCTGGAGTTTCGGCATGGGTAAAAGCTAGGGATTTCGACCAAAGTATAGCATATCGGCCTTGACCAGCCTTGTTTTTCAAGCTAGGCTCGAGCCAGTTCATTTTTAGGAGGATCGATGTCGACCGAAATGATCACGATCGTGGAAATGCCTACCGGGCTTGAAGCGGCCGAAAAGATTCGGCAGAGAGCCAATGCCATGCGGCCGCAACTCATTGCGGAAGAGCCGCTGCTCCTGACCGGCATCGAAGCGTTCTTTGCGGCCGCGCTCCGCTGGTATTTCGAGACGCTTACCACACACAAGATCCGGCCGTGGGCTCCGCGACAAGGGCCCGATCGGGAAGCGTTCTGTGCGTACTTCGCCGCCGAGTGGCGTCTGACGTGGCTCCGTTTCCTGCAGCATCAGGTGGCGGAGGGTCGATCCGAGTTCGATCTCGTTCGGGACGTCGGTAAGGATCTCTGGCCGAAAGGACTTTACCAAGTGCCGACCATCGCCGTCAGCGATGACTTCGTCCTTTCGGCGTCCGCGCTTCATCGCATCGGCGCCAACGCGCACGACGTCCTGTTGAACGGCGCCCGCTTCCCCGACTTCGCCGTACGCTGGTTCGAACTGCTCGGATACGAAATCAAAAACGCCACCTGACGGAGGCGTTCTTTTTATTGACCGGCTTGGACAAAGCGTTTTAGGATATACCTGTCAATGCGGAGGTTTTCGATGAAGTGTCCGAAATGCCGTACAGGCACGATACGAGTGGTCGATATGGTGACTATTCCTGATGGAGGCGATGATAGCAAACCTGTGGTGTGCGACACCTGCTGCACGTCCTACACGATGGAGTTCGGTCCGAATCCGAATCGCGGCAAGAATCAGCTTCACGACGAGAATCGCGACATGATCACCTCCGCGCTCCAGCTCGGCGGCTCCGAGGAGGAGTTCAAGGACCTCGTCTCCCAGCTGCCGACGGTCGATGAATACCGCGCCGAGTATTACCCAAACGCCCCCTGACGGAGGCGTTCTTTTTT
>CAYFZV010000087.1:0-3989 GCA_964347735.1 uncultured Gammaproteobacteria bacterium | reverse complement strand
GTATGGACCAAGAAAATAAAAATCCGCGCGGCGATTGGAAAGGAGAAAACGAAGCCGGTCGCGACAAAGACGCGGCGGACGCGATGAAAGACGGCGCATGGAAGGGCGAGACGCCTCTCCGTGCGGATGATATGGAAGAAAACAAACGTCTTCGCCGCGATCTCGGACAGAGTCCCAAACCGAAGCAGGGGTAAAAACAGACACCAAGTGATCAAAAACGCCGCGAGGCTTGTCGCGGCGTTTTTGTTTCAGACGATTGCAAGCTCATCTATTTTTTTCTGACCTTGCCAGTATTCCAGTTTCCACTTCCCTTTCTCCGTTTCCACCAACCGCTCTTCAACGCCCTCGCGCGCCTTCAACGCGCGGCGCCGTTCGCCGAATTTTTGCCGCGCCTCGACGGTCAGTCCCGCCATCAAGGAAAAAAGATTCGGTTTGATCTCGGGTACCATGAGAAACATCAGTATCCCTTCCGGCCGAGCAGCTTGTACATGTGTTTTTTTCCCGCTTCGACGCCGGGTTGATCGAACGCATCGACGTCGAAAAGTTCGCCCGTCATGGCGGTCGCGATCATCAGGCCTTGCAGCAACGCACCCAGCGAACGACCAGAAAGATCCGGCAGACGCAGCGTGCCGTTCGGCCGACGATTGTCCGTCAACGCTTCGGCCGTAGCTTGCCGCTCCATGTGCACGAGTTGCTTGAGCGTGTGGCCGGAAAAATACGAAACGCCTTCGAGAGCCGGCCAAGGGTCGGGCAGACGTGCGTCGATGTCGAACTCATCGACTTCCACGAACGTGACGATCTTGTCGGAGGGACCTTCGGTATACAGCTGGATCTGCGAGTGCTGGTCGGCGGGACCGACGGCCGCGACAGGCGTCGGCCCGATGTCGGCGCGCTTGCCCCTCCGTCCGTTTTTCTTGCCCAGGCTCTCGGCCCACAGCTGGCGGTACCACTGCCCGACCAGCGCGAGCCGTTTCGCATACGGCATGAACACGGAGATCTTCTTGCCTCTGCGGTAGAGCAGCCACTGAAGCGCTGCGTAGACCATCGGCGCGCATTTTAACGGAGCCGTTTTCCAAAACGCCGCTTCCTCGGCGGCGGCCCCTTTCCAAAGTTCGTCGACGTTGATGCCCGCGGCCATGAGCGGAAACGCTCCGACTTCCGTCAGTACGGAAAAACGGCCGCCGACGTTTCCCGGCAGGGGCAGGATCGCGTAGCCTTCCTGCGTCGCGATGTCATGCAGCGTTCCTTTTTTCGCGTCGGTGGTCGCGATGATTCTCTTCATCGCTTTTTCGCGTCCGACCGCGCGCATGAGTTCATGCCGCAAAAGCGTAAAGACGGCCATCGGCTCGATCGTGTCACCGCTTTTCGAAACGATGTTGATCGCCGTCCGCTTCCAATCGACGGACGTCGCGACGTCGCGGACGGCGCGGGGATCAGTCGCGTCGCCAGCGAAGACAAGCTTCAGCGCGCGACCGCCGCGCTTCACCTCTTCAAGCCCGCGCAACGCTTCATACAGCGCCTGCGTGCCGAGAAGGGATCCGCCGATGCCGACGACCACGAGGGTGTCGATGTCTTTGTCGAACGCGCGAAGCAGAACCGCCATCGCTTCGCGGCTCGGTCGTCGTTTGGGAACATCAAAAAAACCGAGCTCGCCGGCTTTTTTGCGATCCGCCAGCGCGCGACGCGACGCCTCGAGCCATCCAGCCACAGCTTGGAGTTCTTCCGGAGAGACGCCTTCCGCGCCGACGCGATTCCGCATCATGTTGAGGAAATCGTAGCGCAGGGCCATACGCCTTCAGTCTATCACGCTTTCCAGATGCTTCCGAGGATGCCAGGCGTCTGTGCGAGAACGAGCGCGGACACGAGGCCCGCCGCGCAGGAAAGGACGAGGTACAAAAGAAACGGTTTCAAGACGCCGCCCCGGCGGCGCGCGTATCGGAATGCGAGGTAGGCCGGAGGAAGAAAGAAGAGCGTGACGAGCAGGCTTTGCAGAAAAATCGGCTTGCTCGCGTCACCACTCGCACGCGCTTCGATCAGCATGAGCGGCACGCCGAGCGCGTACCACATCAGAGCGGACCGCATCGGCACGGGTCGCGCGGCGTTACGGCGATCCAACCAGAGCATCGCCGGCAGGATCAAAAGATGAAGGAGGATGCGGATCATATTAACGTGTGAGTTCGAATGCGTCGCCAGGGTTGAGCCACATCACCGCCTCGGACGCAGTGGCATCGTAGGCCCAGGAACCAGCCGTCAGTTCGGACAGGTCTTTTTTTGAAAGAAGCGTTCCGTCTTTCCGGACCGTCGCGCCTGGGCCGGCCGGCACGCGCAGCATAAGCGGCTGTACCAATCCGTCGTAGCTGGCTTCCAACAGCGCGACCCCGGCAACATCGAAGCGATAGCTGCCGCCTTCTTCAACCGTGGCGTACGCGTACCGTCCGTCGAAGCCCGCGCCGGGCGAAAGCGTGACCGATGCGTCCCCGCCGAGTTCCGTAAACGTCACGTTCTTGTCGCCTTTACCGTCGCGCAGCGCGATTTCGATCTGCGCGTACGCGCCGGAACACCGCCGCACGTTACCGTCGGCAGGCGTGCAATTTTTTCCAAGGAAATCGGAATTCATGACGACGACATCGCCTTCGTCGAGGTCGCGGACGAGGGCCATGGCATCCCCGGGCGTCGCGGGATCATGCGCTTGCCATGCATCCACATCGGTGAACGTCAGTCCCGAGAAACTATTCCGCGGATCGGGAAGTTCCGGATTATTTTCTTCAAAGCCGAGCGCGGACGCGCCGTCCGTGAAATGCGAGAAGGCCGTATCCCGCAGACTGATCGGCCCGTCATTGAACGTGAAGCCGGTTTTGGCAGGACCGGGTTGCGCGGATGTTTCCAAACGTCCGGCCACCTTGGAATTCCTGAAGGTTGCGCCGAACGCGGCGAACGTGCCGCCGATCGGATTTTCGGCGATCAGCGCATCCGTCACTTCGAGATGCACGCCGCGGATCCAGAATCCGCGCTCGCCGTTCAGCACGCTCGTCAGTCCTACGAACGAAGCTTTCGTTTCCGGGATGTAGTCCCCTTTCCCCTGGCCGTCGTCGATATACAATCCGATCTTTCCGTGCGCGCGGGCGACGTTGCCGGAAAAATTCCCGAGCACGGCTTCACGCGGGCGGAGTTTCACGCCGGCGTTCGTCGTGACTTCGTCCGCGAGCAAGTACCAATAGCCGAATCCAGCCGCGCCGACGGCGACATTGCCCTCGAGACGGTTGCCTGGATGCTTCAAAAGGAAAGCGGAAGCGGCCGTGTCGCTCGACAACGCGCCGCCGCGCACGCGCGCCGCGAGATTGCCGATGAACGCGTTCTTGGTTTCAGCGCCGTCTTCCGTCGCGAAACAATGCCCGTAGATATCAAGCGCCACGTTGTCCCGCACGAGCGCTTCGTTCGTCTGACGCAACGTCAGGCAGCGGTTGCCCGAATCGCGGATCACGCTGCCGACGAGCGTCGGAGCGGACAGACCGTCAAGAAACAGCGGGTACTGGCCCGCGACGCCTTTGCGTCCGAGCGAGGCGAGCTTCACATGCGCAAGCGCGATACGCGCGTGATTGATGCCGCGGATATATGAGCCGAGGCCGCCGCCGACACCCTGAACGACGATGTTCCTGTCCAAAAGCGCAACTTCCGAGCGCAGGCCTTCTTCCGACCGATGCGCATAGGAGAGAGGGCGGTCGAGCGAAACCGTTCCATCTTCGATCTTCACGATGCGCCGGATTTCCTGTTGTGCGTTTGTGTCACCCAGGATCGCGATTTCCGCGCCTATCGGCCATGACACCGACATATCGAGAGTGATTTTTGATGCACCAGCGCCGACAGGTTCGATCAAACGGGCCCAGGCCGGTCCCGCAGCGGCTCCGTATAACGCGAGCGTACCGCCATCGACCGTCAATCCGTCGTCGGCCACAGCCGTCGATGCCGCGCCGGTCAGCGCGATCTCAATA
>CAYFZV010000086.1:1394-4107 GCA_964347735.1 uncultured Gammaproteobacteria bacterium | reverse complement strand
TCACTTCGATCGTGTTGGCCCCCTCGAGGCCGGCGACGTGGCGGGCGAATTCGATCGTGGCCAGCTGCATGCCGTAGCACAAACCGAAATACGGAATCTTCTTTTCGCGCGCGTAGCGGATGACGCTGATCTTGCCTTCAATGCCGCGGCTGCCGAAACCGCCCGGCACGAGAATGCCGTCGTATTTCGAAAGTTCTTTCAGCTTCTCGGGATCTTTTTCAAACTCGGTGGAATCGAGCCAGTCGAGCTGCGGGTCGGCGTTGTTGTGCCAGGCGGCGGCTTTGACCGCTTCGATGACGGAAATATACGCGTCAGTCAGCGAGTAGTCGCCGCTCGCGAAATATTTGCCGACGACGGCGATCTTCACGGGCTTCTTTTCGGAGTGGATGGTCTTCACCATCTTGGCCCAGTCTTTCAAATCGACGCGGCGGCGCTGGCGCAGGCCGAACTTCGAGAGGATGCGCTTGCCGACCTGGTCGCGCTCGAAGTTGAGCGGCACGTCGTAGATCGACGGCGCGTCGGGTGCGGAAATGACGTCGCGCTCGTCGATCGAGCAGAACTGCGAGAGTTTGCGCTTACGCGGCTCATCAAGCGGACGCGCGGCGCGGGCGATAATGAAATCCGGCTGGATGCCGGCCGAGTTCAGCGTGCGTACCGCGTATTGCGTCGGCTTGGTTTTCATCTCGCCGATGTTGTACGGGATCGGCAGGTACGACACCAAAACGAACAACACGTCCTTCGGGTTCTTGAGGCGCATCATGCGGGCCGCTTCCAAGAAGAGGACGTTCTGGTATTCGCCGACGGTGCCGCCGATTTCGACGAGGCAGATGTCGGCGTGCGCTTCCTTGGCCGCGCGCTTCACGCGGCGGATGATTTCTTCCGGCACGTGCGGCACGACTTCGACCGTGCGGCCTCCGTATTCCAAATTGCGCTCGCGCTCGATGACTTCGCGGTAGATGCGGCCGGTCGTCATGTAGTTCACCGACGTGATGTCGATGTCGAGGAAGCGCTCGTAGTTGCCGATGTCCTGGTCCGTCTCGTCGCCGTCCTCGGTGACGAAGACTTCTCCGTGCTCGACGGGGTTCATCGTACCGGCGTCGACGTTGATGTACGGATCGATCTTCACGGCAGTGACGCGGAAACCCTTCGACTGGAGAATGCGGCCGATCGAGGCCGTGGCCGTGCCTTTGCCGACGCCGCTCATCACGCCGCCGACGATGAAGATGAACTTGGACATTTGGTGTGCGTTATTTGCTATTCGCGGCCGGCGGCTTGCGGACACCGAGCGTGATCAAGGCTTTTTCGAGGACGGGACGGACGTCTTCGTAACTCGATTTCTGCATCGCTTCGCGCGGATCGACCCAGACGATCTGCTTGATCTTCTCGTTCTTCTGCGGAGAGCCCCACTCCCCGGACGGACATTCCATCAGGAAATAGTGCACGAACTTGTGCACGAGCATGCCCTTAGAGCCGGGACGGTATTTTTCACGGAACCAGAAATCGATCGTGCCGAGCGGCAGACGCAATTTCAATCCGCGCAGCGCCATCTCTTCGGCGGTTTCGCGAAGCGCGGCCTGTTCGATCGTTTCACCCGGTTCGACATGGCCTTTGGCGAACGTCCATTTGCCGAACGGATCGAGCATCAAAGACATCTTCAAGCCCTTGCGGGTGCGCTTGTAGACGATGCCGCCGGCCGAAATTTCGACCTGTACGCGCGGCGGCCCTTTGCGGCGTCCGCGGTTGGGACGTCGGGGCCTCCGCGGCGGAAGTGCGGGTTGGGTTGGCGTGGGTTGCGGAGGCTGCGGCTGCATACTATTTCTTCGTGGTCTTGATGGGAGCCGGCGGAATGACGCCGTCGAACCAGGCCGAGCCGGCATCAAGCTGTGGATCGCGGTCGTTGCTGTAGTCATCTTCCGTGCGCTCGACGACGTAGTCCGGCGCAATGCCGTCGACGTTGATGTTGTTGCCCTTGGGCGTGAGCCATTCAGCGATCGTCAGTTTGACCGACGAGCCGTCGCCCAGGTCGATGAGATCCTGGACGGAGCCTTTGCCGAAGGTCTGTGTGCCAACCAACGTGCCTTTACCGAGGTCCTGCAAGGCGCCAGCAACGATCTCGGAAGCCGAAGCAGAGCCGCCGTTCACGAGTACGAGCGTCGGCACATCCTTGAGGCGTCCGCGTCCGCTGGCCTGATGGGTGTCTTTTGAATTGTCGGAGTAGCGTTCGGAAACGACGGTTTCGCCCGGTACCCATTCGCCGAGCATCTGCACGGCCACGTCCAAGTAACCGCCGGGATTGTTGCGGAGGTCCAGGATCAGCCCGTCGACACCCTTGGTGCGCAGCTGCGTGACCGCGTCGAGGAAACGGTCGAACGTGTCGCTGTTGAAATTGGAGACGGTCAGGACGGCGATCTTTTTACCCTTGGCAGAGGTGATGAAGCTGGTTTTCACGCTCTGGATAGCGATCGTGTCGCGCGTGATCTGGAATTCGCGCGTAGCGGTTTCTTTGCCGCGCAGAATCGTCAGCTTCACTTTCGTGCCTTTGTCGCCGCGGATATGCCCGACGGCTTCATCGAGCGCCATGCCGGACGTGTCAGTGCCGTCGATCGCCAGAACCTGGTCGCCGGGTTTCAAGCCCGCTTTCTCGGACGGCGAACCGGCGAGCGGCGCGACGATCACGGTGGCCGGGTGGGCATACCGCGACACCTCAGCGGGC
>CAYFZV010000086.1:0-1384 GCA_964347735.1 uncultured Gammaproteobacteria bacterium | reverse complement strand
CGAGCGGCGCGACGATCACGAGAACGCCTTTCTTCATGCCGATCTCGGCGCCGATGCCTTCGAATTTTCCGGAAAGCTCTTTGGTGAATTCTTCCGACGCGACCGGTTCAAAAAACACCGAGTGCGGATCGCCGAGCGAAGCGACCATGCCGCGGAGCGCGCCATAATACATTTCTTTCTCGTCGACCGGCTGTTTGACGTAGCGTTCCTGAATGATGCCCCAGAGATCCCAGAACTGTTCGAAGTCGACTTTCCCTCCGGACTTGTCGAGTTCGGCGTTGACGAATTCGATCGAGCCGGAAGCGGAACCGGTCGGGCCGTACGACGCCCTGCCCGCGCCCGTGCGGTAGCCCCACAAGAATGCGGCGACGACGAAGACGACGGCCAAATAGACGCCGACGGCTTTACGCGCGCGGCGGCTCTCCGGCATGGAAGGATGTGCGTCGTTTTGAAAAGGAAGATTCATGCGTTGTCTTCTTCTCGAGTAATGACCGCCCCGACTTCGGCGAAGCGCTCTTCGATGCGCTCGTAGCCGCGGTCGATGATTTCAGCTCCTCCTAGAATCGTTTCGCCCTCGGCAAGGATGCCGGCCACGAGCAGTGTGGCGCCGGCGCGCAGATCCATGCTCTTGATTTCCCGGCCGTAGAGCGGAGTGGGTCCCGAGATCAGGACCCGGTGGGGATCGCAGACGACGGCGTTCGCTCCCATCTTAACCAATTCGTTGACGAATCCGAAACGCCCTTCATACAAAGGTTCGTGGATAAGGGTGGTTCCCGCGCATTGTGTGGCCAGGACGCCGAAGGGGGCCATCAGGTCCGTCGGGAGGCCCGGATAGGGCATGGACTGGAATTTGAAGGCCTTGAGGGTGTCAGGAGCGGTCACGCGGACCCAGGAATCGCCCGTTTCGACCGAGGCGCCTATGGCGCGAAGACGCTGCGTGACGATATCGAGGTGATCCGGACGAACGTGTTCGATCGTGAGATCGCCGCGCGTGAGCGCCGCCGCGACCATGAAGGTTCCGGCTTCGATCTGATCCGGGATGATTTCGTGTTCCGCGCCGTGCAGAGTTTCGACGCCGTCGATCACGACGGTGTGCGTACCGTGGCCATGGATGCGCGCACCCATCTTGTTCAGGAAGTCGCCGAGATCCTGCACATGCGGTTCGGCGGCGGCGAGTTTGATCGTCGTGCGGCCTTTGGCTTTCGCGGCCGCCATCATAAGGTTCTCGGTAGCCGTCACGGAAAATTCCTGCAGCACAACCTCGCGGCCTTCGAGGCCGGACGTGCGGAGCAGGTAGCCTTCGGCGCCGCGCTCGCACGTCGCGCCGATCGATGTGAGCGCCACGAGATGCGTATCGAGCGGACGATTGCCGATAATGCAGCCG
>CAYFZV010000085.1:0-4141 GCA_964347735.1 uncultured Gammaproteobacteria bacterium | reverse complement strand
CACGAGTCCGGCGAAGTGCGCCATGTCGACCATGAAGAACGCGCCCACCTCGTCGGCGATGGTACGGAACGCCGCGAAGTCGAGCGTACGCGAATAGGCCGTGAAGCCCGCGACCAGGATTTTCGGTTTCGTTTCGAGTGCGATCTTGCGCACTTCATCCATGTCGATGAGGTGCGTATCCTGACGGACGCCGTAATGCGCAAATCTGTAGAGCTTGCCGGAAAAATTAACCGGCGAGCCGTGCGTCAAATGCCCGCCCATGGCCAGATCCATCGCCAGGATCGTCGAGTCCGGTTCGGCCAGCGCCATGTAGGCCGCCAAGTTGGCGGGACTTCCGGCGTGCGGCTGCACGTTGGCGTGCTCCGCCCCGAAAAGCTGTTTCGCGCGTTCGATCGCCAGGGTTTCGACCTGATCGACGATCTCGTTGCCGCCATAGTAGCGCTTACCCGGATAGCCTTCGGAATATTTGTTGGTGAGCGGCGAACCAAGCGCCTCCAAGACCGCCTCCGAGACGATGTTCTCGGACGCGATCATTTCGAGGCCGTCTTGCTGACGGCGCGTCTCTTCTCGGATCATCCGCGCGAGGTCGGGATCTTGGCCGGTGAGATGGGAAAGCATGGCGGTAAAAAAGTCTCACGCGGGGCGTGAGAAGGGGTTACTGGGTGAGACGAAAAATATATTCGTGGCTCAACTGGATGCCGTAGGCGTCGCCGTCTTCGTTGAAGGTCGGAATGATCTCGCCCTTGTGCTCGATCGTGAGGCTAATGCCTTTCGGAACGATCCGAATGCCGAACCCGTCGGGAAGATCGGAAATGCCGTAGTCATCGTTTTTGCGCAGTCGGACGACAAGGCGCGCCTCTTTCCGATTTTTCGTCTTGGGCGGCGCGGTTGTGATCGTGAAACGGATCGACGTCTCTTCGACGAATTTCGCCAGATAGAGATCGATCCCGGCGTGATTCCGGAAAGCGATGATCATGGCGAGCTCCTTGAAAGGTCCCTGGGAAGCATACGAAAAAACCGCCCCCGGGACAAGGGCGGTTCAGGCCGTCAGTTTTTCGTAGACTTCCGCGTACTGCTCGGCGATTTTGCGCCATTCGAATTTCGGAAGATGCGAAGCGGCTTCAACGGCGAGACGGTCGGCCAGGGCGCGATCGGAAAGGATGCGGATGATCGCTTCTGCAATCGCTTTGGGATCGGAAGGCGGGATCAGAAGCCCCGTTTTTTCGTGCCGGATCACGTCGGGGATGCCGCCAACGTTTGTGCCGATGACCGGCACGCCGAGCGCCTGCGCTTCGAGCAGAACGATGCCGAGGCCTTCGCCGAGCGACGGCAGGACAAAGACGCTGCCCTGCGCGACTTCCGTCATCGCTTCAAGATTCTGTTTGGCGCCGAGGAAATGCACGACATCTTGAAGGTCGCGTTCACGTACGTACGCCTTGAGATCGGCCTCGAGCGCGCCTCCGCCCACGATGAAGAGTTCGGCGTCAGCGATCGTGTGGCGCGCGATCTTGATCGCGTCGATCAGGAAGGGGAGACCTTTTTCCGGGGAGAGGCGCGCGACCGTCACGACCCGATGCGGTTTCTTTTCGAGGCGCGGCACCTTGGCGAGATGGCTGAAATCGACGCCGTTCGGGATCGTCATCGTCCGCGTCGCGCCGAGCTTTTCCGCGCGGGCGGTCAGCGCCGTCGAAATGCCGACCGTGACCGTCGGAGAAAGGTGAATATGTTTCCAAACGAAGCGCGGAATTTTCTTGTTCTTCTCCGGCATATCGAGATCGCCGGATTGGAGCGTCAGGAGCGTCGGTTTTTTCCCGCCGAACGCGCGATACCACCAGAGCGCGATGCCCGCGTAGGATTCCATGACGGCATGCACCAGATCGTGCGGCTGCTTGAGCGACCAGAGCGGCGCCAGAACAGGGAACAGGAACTTGTCCCACTTTGCGCCGACACCGAGACGGATGATTTCGTAGGTAGAACCGTCTTCCAGCGTTTTCGTTTCGCGCGCGGGCAGCTTCGCGTCGAGGCGCGCGGTCACGACGACAATCGAAAACCGTCCGGCCAGGCGGCGGACGGTTTCAACGACCATCAGCTCGGCCCCGGAGACGAATGGCTCGTAAAATGCGGAATAGATCAGGACGCGTTTACGCGGCGCCATGCTTCTTTTTCATATACTCGTATGTCTCTTTCAAACCGACTTCGAGCGGCGTCTCGGCTTTGACGCCGATCAATTCGTGCATCTTGCGCACGTCCGGCGTCCGGTATTTGATTTCCAGCTTGCGGACGGGGAGATATTCGATGCGCGCCTCCTGGCCGGACAGCGCCGCGACTTTCTCCGCAAGCTCCTGGATGGTGGTCGGGACGCCCTTGCCGACGTTGATCGTTTCGCCGTTGGTCTCGTCTTTCAACATTGCCGTCAGGATGGTGTTGATGTTGTCCTTGTAAAACACGAAATCGCGCGTGGCGGTGCCATCGCCGAAAATCTGGAGCGGCATGGCTTTGAGCGCGCGGTCGAGGAAAATGCTGACGACGAAACCGTACGGCGAACTTTCCTGGCGCGGGCCGTACACGTTGAAGAAACGCAGCGCGACGGTTTTCAGACCGTACTGGTGGTAGTAATGATAGGTCAGGTTTTCGCCCAGCATTTTCACCAAGCTGTACGGATCGCGCGGACTCGGATTGACCGCTCCATGTTCGTGCGAGGGCAGTTGGATCGGTTCGCCGTAGACTTCCGATGAGGACGAATACAGAATTTTCTTGACCTTGCGATCTTTGCAGAATTCGAAGATGGCGCGGATACCGTCGATGTCTTTCAGAACATCGAGCGGCCGCTCTTCGACGCGCTTCACGCCGCAGAACGCACCTAGATGGAAGACATACTCCGGCTTATGTGCGTCGAACACGCGGTCGAGCGTGGCCCAGTCGTTGGCGTTGCCGATCACGAAGGTGAGCGCGGCGTTGCCTTCATGCTGCGCGAGATTCTCTTTTTTGCCGGTCGAGAGATCGTCGAGCACGACGACCTGTGCGCCGAGCTCGATCAGGCGATCCGTGAGATGCGAACCGACGAAACCGGCGCCGCCGGTCACGAGGACGCGGGCACCCTTGTAGGCGTCAAACATAGTGCGATCACTCTAGCAGAACCGCCGTTTTTTGCCAGAGCGCATCTTATAAGAAAAAACCGGCCCGAAGGTCGGTTAGTCAGAGGAGCTTTCGTTGGGCATGTGCTCGGTCGTGCGTTCGCGCTGACCGTCCGCGACGTGCACCTTGATCTTGTCGATCTTCCCTTCGTTGATCTGCCGTGAGGCGGCGTCGGCGGTCTTTTCAGCAGCCTCGAACTGCTTTTCCCCGCCTTGCGGCGCGGCGCGTTCGATAGCCTTCTTCACCTGATCGGTCAAGTTTTCCTTGATCTTTTTGGCGTACTGCTCGTTTTCGCGGTTTTGCCGGTGGTTATCGTCCACTTCCTCGGGCGGCGCGTTACGCACCGGATGCGTGACCGGTGCCACAGTGACTTTGACCTTCGGTTTGTCGAGCGGGGGATCCGGTTTCTTGTCGTCAGCCATCGGAATCTCCTCCTTGAAATACGGGCACAGACAGCTTGACATTCGGCTTAAGACGTGTAAAGGTGGTCTTCGTTCTTGGAACGGGGTTTTCGAACGCATAAGGAGGGCATGCGCGAATGAAAACGGAACAGAATTGCGTGAATGTGGAACCGGTGCAGTACAAGATCGCCATCAGGATCGGTGCGCAGATCGTCACGGGGGGTGACGGGACGCGCGCACGGGAGGCGCCGAAGCTGTATCTCGAAGTGAGGCAGCTCAACGTCCGCCGTCAGGTCGAGAAGGAAATCTTTCTCCGCCTGAACGCGATCGAACACAGAGAAGGGATGGCCGTGCTGGTCGAAAACGAGGAAAGCCCGATTGCTGACCGTGTGCTCGGATGGACCGTCGCCGGCGCCAATCCGATCTACCGCGTCCAGCTCGTGGTCTTTCCAAAACCGGCAGAGACGGCTTTCGTGGGGGAGGTCGCAGAAGGGAAGATCTACGAGATCGATCCTCTGCTGGTGCGGCCGTGGTACGTCCGCAGCTCCAGGCGCGGCCGTCAGGCGGCCTGAACCGATCCAGAAGACCGCGCAGGACCCATCAGG
>CAYFZV010000084.1:0-4210 GCA_964347735.1 uncultured Gammaproteobacteria bacterium | reverse complement strand
GCCCCCACCCAGGCGACCCCACCACCGCCCGCACCCAAAAGCGGAGAAAAGCCGGCCCCGCGCCCTTCCGAAGTGCCCAAGGCTGACCGCCATCTCCCGCCTCCTCCGAAGCCAGGGATGTTCGGCGGCAAAATCCGCATCGTAACCGGCGAGTCCGAACCGGAGGCGCTTACCCTCGATAAAAACCCTGAAAAACCGGCATCTGCGCCAAAACCTGCCCCTCCGCGGCTGCCCCCTTTGACCCCAAAACCTCGGCCGTAACCATGTAGGGTTGCAGGTCTGTAAGATCTCTGCTGTAGTAACGTCTTACAAACCGAACTCGACTAATAGCATGGAAAGGCTGAAAGAGGCACTGCTCTTGAGCAGAATCCAGTCGGGGGATGAAACAGCGTTTGTTGAAACGTACGAGTTTTTCGGCCCCAAGATCTACCGCCACGCCCTCTTCCGTACCAGCTCCCCCGAGACCGCCGACGACATCATGAGCGAAACCTTCGTGCGTGCGTGGGAAACCATGCGCGTGAAGGCTGCCGAAATTCAGCACCTGAAGGCGTTCCTCTACAGGGTCGCTGATAACCTGATCATTGACCACTACCGCCGCAACGCACGCGCCGCCGTAGCGATCAGTGACGAGATTGAAGAAACGCTCCGTGCGCCCGGCGATCCGCATAAGGACGTCGACCGGATGTTGAAAAGCGAACGCCTGGTCCAGGCGCTCGATCGCTTGCGTCCCGAGACCCGCGACCTGCTCGTCATGCGCTATATCGACGACCTACCGATCGAAGAAATCGCCGAAATGACCGGAAAGAAAAAGAACGCCGTCTACGTCGCCTTGCACCGCGCTGTCAAAGAACTCAAAATTGCATGTCCTGCCACCCAAGAGAATTAAAAAAACTGCGACGCTTCCCGGTTCCGGAAAGCGCCCTTGAAGCCGGTCGCAAACGGCTGCTTGAATTCATGGCGGAAACGCCGATGGTACCCATGGGACGCCGCCCTTGGCTTTTGCGTTGGAGGCTCGCGGCCGTCACCTTGTTTGTGGCGGTTTTCGCGACTTCGGGAGGCGCCTTCGTTCTCGCCTCGCAGGGTGCCTTGCCCGGAGAACACCTGTATGCGGTCAAGCTCGCGACGGAAGACGTACAGGAGCGCCTGACGGTTTCTCCCGCGCACAAATTCGCGGTCAAAGCCGCACATGCCGCCCGGCGCTTGGATGAAACGGAGCAGCTCATGGCCCGCAACGGCTTGGGTAGCGAAGAGCGCATGCAGCGCGTCCGGACGGCGCTTCATGCGTACGAAGCGCACCTTTTCAACATGAACGCGATAGCGCTCAAGATGTCGGTTCATCCGCCTAAGGCGAAAGCCGGCCGTCGCGCGATCCAAGCCGCCGAACGGATGCTTGATCGTCATGCCGCCCTGATCGCTTCCGCTACAGCGACGCAGCCGTCGATGACCGAAGCTGTCCTCCAACCGGTGGATGCGGCCATCGAATTGCAATCGGACGTCATGGGTGTCGTACCTGCCTGGCAGCAGCACGCAGGTGAAGACGATGAACGCGACGCTCTCGAAGAGCGCCATCAGAACCGCTCACAGCGGATTCAGGAGCAGCTGCGCGCGCTTCAAATGGAACTCGAACGCGAAAAACCCCTGGAAAACTTGCCGAAACTGTGATATGCTTTCTCCGGTCTATGCCGGAGAAAGTTTCGTATTTGCGCAAAATCAGCCTGCCTGTCTTGTTCTTTTTGCTCGCGATCCCGGCGCACGCGGCTGTCCCGTCAACCTTTGACGCGGACGGCGACGGCTACGACGATGCGACCGAGGTGGCGAACGGCTACACGCCGTACGGTTCAGGGCGTCTCGACGACAGCGATGTCGATCAGGACGGGCTTTCAGACGCTGATGAATTTATTTTCGGCAGCGATCCATTGAATGAAGACACGGACCGCGATGGCTTCACTGATGGCAACGAAGTGCAGACCGGCTATGATCCGGCGAAAGCGCTTGCGGCGCGTCTCAAAAAACGGATCGTGATCACGCTCGCTTCGCAGACGATGTCCTATTCGCTCGGTCCGAAGACGATCGGTACGTTCAAGGTCTCGACGGGTCGGCCTGGCCATCCGACGCCGCTGGGCACCTACGCGATCAAAGACAAGAAACGGCGCGCCTGGTCCAGAACGGCCAAGCTCTGGATGCCGTATTGGATGCCGTTCATCGGCACGACATATGGTATCCATGAACTGCCGGAATGGCCCGGCGGCAAGAAAGAAGGAGAGAATCATCTCGGCACGCCTGTGTCCGGTGGCTGCGTGCGCCTGGGCGTCGGTCCCGCCAAGATCCTGTACGAGTGGGCCGACGTCGGCACCGAAGTCACGATCACCAAAACGTAATGTACGAGCTGCGCGACCCTATCCATCAGACGATCGAGTTCGATGAGCGCGAAAAGGCGGTCATCGATCATGCGATTTTCCAGCGCATGCGCTACGTGCGCCAGCTCGGTTTGTCCTATCTCGTCTATCCGGGCGCGACACACGACCGTTTCAGTCACATGCTCGGGGCCATGCATATCGCGGGCCGCGTGTGGGACAATATCGTGAGCGTCAGTGCGGATGTGTTAAAGCCCTTATACAAAAAAGAGGACCTTGCCTATTTCCGACGCATTCTCCGGTTCGCTGCGCTTTTACACGACGTCGGTCACGCGCCTTTTTCGCATGTATCGGAAAATCTCATGCCGAAATTCGGCGCGCTCGAGGTGCCGAGAGACTGGTACCGCACGTACGACGACGCACATCCGGCCGAACACGAGGATTATTCCGTCATGATGATCGCCGCGCTCGGCCGCGATCCAAACATTCCGATCGAACCGTACGAAGCCCAGGACATCGCCTCGCTTTTGCATCATCAGATCAAGCCTTCCGCGCACTGGAAGAAAACATATGCTGGAAAGAGAGGCTCGATCCATGAATTGTTGAGCGCCCTCATTTCTGGCGAGCTCGACGTTGATCGCATGGACTACCTGATGCGCGATGCGCACTTCACCGGTGTCGCGTACGGCTTTTACGACAAGGATCACCTCATTCGGAATCTGGGGGTCACGCTTCTCAAAGGACACCCTGTATTGACGATCGACTCGACGGCCATGCGCGCGTTCGAGGATTTCCTGCTTGCGCGGTATCACATGTTCCTGCAGGTCTATCACCATAAGACGACCAACGGTTTCGATCATTTTTTGAAACAAGCCTTCGGACGACACGAAGTCCGAATCCACGTGCCGGGAACCGTCGAAGGGTATCTGCAGATGCGTGACAGCACGTTTCTCGAGGCGCTGTTCGACGCGGCGCAAGATCCGAAAAACGTCTGGTCCCGGCGTTTCGCTGAGAGGAAACCGGCCAAGCGGTTGTTCTCCGCGACGGGAGACCGCCCGGAAACGCGTTTGACGATGCGCAAGCTGCGCAAGCAATTAACCAAAGCCGGCATTCCGCATTTCGCGATCAACTCGCATCAGTATCTTTCGAAGCTCGACGCGTTTCGGAAACTGCAGAAGCCCGGCAGTGCGCGCATGTATGTGCGTGAAAAATCTTTGAATCGCAAAGTCTACACGCCGGTCGAGCACTACAGCGTCTTGCTCAAGAAGTACAACGAAGTCATCGACATCGTGAATCTCTACGTCCTGCCGGAGCATGAGAAAGCCGCGTTGAAGGCGATCGGGGCATAATAAAAAATCCCGTCATCGACGGGATGTGCGTTTCGGAGCGTTAATGACGAATGCGACGTGATCGGGCGTGATCGTGCCGTTCCAGGCAGGCGCGAGTTTATAAAGCGCGACGCACAACCGCTGCGGTTGGATCTTGACTGGCGTCAGTTCCGTTGCACCTGGTTCATGGCCGAACTGGCCCGCGATAAACCCCTTCGTCAGGGAAAAGATCCGTTCTGTCGGAATGCTCCGTTTGATCTTTTTGACTCGTATTCGCAAGGCTTCCAGGCGTAGCTCACTGACCACCAGGCCGAAGGCTCGATTCATGGAATCTTCGATCAGCCCCTTCGTGATGCGTGTTCGTACCAGCATGTCACCTCCGTGAAAGATGGTTTCAAGCTATCACGGCACGGGTCTGGACGGAAGCCTTTATTCCTGCTATCCTCGCACGTTATGCATCCCACGACGCTCATCAAAGCGCTGGAAGGCCAGCCAAGCTATCGCATCAAGCAAGCGGTGGAACTCGTG
>CAYFZV010000083.1:0-4242 GCA_964347735.1 uncultured Gammaproteobacteria bacterium | reverse complement strand
TCTTGAAAGTGCGCGGCACTTCGATGATCGACGACGGCATTTTGGACGGCGACTACGTCGTTGTGGAACGCAACCCGTCTCCGCGTAACGGCGACATCGTCGTGGCACTGCTCGAAAACACCTACGCGACGCTCAAGCGCTTCTACCGCGAAGCGACGCGCATCCGTCTTCAACCCGCCAACTCCATGATGTCGCCAATCTTCGTGCACGATCCCCTCATCCAAGGCGTTGTTCGCGCAGTCCTGCGTAAGTATTAAAAACGCCATTCGTCTCAAGTGTTGGATCGATTCATTCTTCACTTTTCAAATCTATGTCCAGGAGGAAATTTAAATCCATGTACCGCCAACTTGTCGGAAAAGTCGTCGATTGGTTTGAAATTTCAGACTATGAAGATCAAGTCGACTCATTGGCCGTATAGAAACGAGGCTCCGTTTAAGAAAAAAACCACCTTTGCATGGTGGTTAGAGGCGAACACCTTCGACTTCGCGCACGCCGACGGCTTTGAGCGCGTCAGCCACGTGTGAGACGGGTATCTTCGTGGTACGAACGGCTCCTGATGGCCAGGCGAACGGGACAGGCGTTTTGAAGCGCTTGAGATTCCGAAAGAAGTAGCCGAGCGGGAACGGTAAGACCATCGGGTTCCCCTCGCTATCGACGGGCCAAACGCCCCTGGCGGTGGCCGCGCGGACGAAGCGTGCTGCGGTGCGGACGCTCATGTTATTGAACTGTCCCGTCATCTTCCGAAACTCCGCGTCGGTCAGCTTCCGCACGTCGACCAGTTCGCCGACGCCGAGAATGACTCCGCGCGGGGACGTCTTCGGATTGTAGCTGTGCGCTTGCGCGGAGGTATTGGCGACCCGGCCGGAGCTGTAGAGCAACGTCAGGCCGCGATGGCTCCAGGGAAGCTTGCGGCTTTTCACCCCGTAGTCGCCGAGCTTGAGAATGCCGTCGAGCAGCATCTCGTTGAACGGGAACCAGTTTGGAAAGGCCGGGATGGTGAGGGTCTTCGCAGCGGTCTTCGACTCTGCCCTTTTCGTCCGCCGCTTCTGCGGCCTGACGTTCCGAGATCCGCCCGAGCCGCCACCAGCTGTCATGTAATCGAGATCCATCGTTCCTCCTGCCCCGAGCCTAGCGCTTTAACGATTTTTGTCAATGCTGTTATACTGACGCCGTCATTCTTTAGTTACCTCTATGGCTGAACTGCAACCGAAACCTCTTAAATACAAGGAATTGCCGGGATTGTCCGAGAAACAGCTGGCCGAACACCACGACGTCCTCTACGTCGGATACGTCAAAAAGACGAACGAAATCCGCGCCAAGATCGCCACGGTTGATTTGGCGAACGTCAACGCCACCTACAGCGATTTGCGCGAACTGAAAGTCGAAGAAACGTTTGCGCTGAACGGCGTGAAACTGCACGAGCGTTATTTCGACAACCTCGGCGGCCCCGGCGGCGCGCCGGAAGGCAAGATCGCCGAGCTTTTGATGCGCGATTTCGGTTCCTACGAAAAGTGGGTTGCCGAGTTCGCGGCCTGCGGCATGACTGCCCGCGGCTGGGTTGTCTTGGCGTACGACTTGGAAGAGCAGCGCGTGATGAACATTGTTTGCGACGTGCACAACCAGGGCGGTGTCTGGGGCCAGGTACCGCTCCTCGTGCTCGACGTCTACGAACACGCCTACTTCATCGATTACGCCACCGGACGCAAAAAGTACGTCGAAACGTTCATGCAGAACGTGGACTGGAGCGTGCCGAACGCCCAGATTGAAAAATATAACCTGAAATAGTATGCAGACTCTGGTCGGAAAGCAGGCCCCTGATTTCAAACTGCAGGGCGTCTCGCACGAAGCATTCGAGTATCACGCCCTCGCGGATTACCGCGGCAAGTGGGTTGTGTTGTTCTTCTACCCGCTCGACTTCACCTTCATCTGCCCGACGGAAATCACCGGCTTCTCCAAGTTGGATGACGAGTTCGAAAAGCTGAATGCCAAGGTGCTGGGCGTTTCCACCGACTCGGTCCATTCGCACAAGGCTTGGTTGAAGGAGCTCGGTCCGCTCAAGTATCCCCTTCTTGCCGACAAGACCATGAAGGTCTCCGCCGATTACGGCGTGCTGGTCGAAGAAGAAGGCACAGCACTGCGCGGCACCTTCATCATCGACCCCGACGGCAAAGTCCGTTACGCCCTCGTCCACGACAACAACGTCGGACGCTCCGTCAAAGAAGTCCTCCGCGCCCTCACAGCCCTCCAGACCGGCGAACTCTGCCCGGTGGAATGGACGCCTGGGGAGAAGACGTTGGGGAAAGCATAAAAGGGAAAGCGGCCTTGCGGCCGCTTTTTGTTTTGATCAAATCTTTCTGAGGAATTCGAGCAGCAGGCGAGCTCCATATCCTGATGCACCCCAAGATCGCTCATCGTCGTAGTCTTTTTCGTTGTAGGCGGGTCCAGCGATGTCGAGGTGGGCCCAGGGCGTTGTACCGACGAACTCTTTGAGGAAGAGGCCGGCGGTGATGGCGCCGCCGTAGCGGCCACCGCCGATGTTTTTGAGGTCGGCGTGGCGGCTTTTGACCATCTCGGCGTAGTCCACGAAGAGCGGTAGACGCCAAAGGAGCTCGCCGGAGGTTTTAGAGGCGTGTGCGAGGCGTGAAGCGATCTTGTCGTCGTCGGTCATCAGGCCGGAGAGATCCTGGCCGAGCGCGACCATGCAAGCGCCGGTGAGTGTCGCGAGGTCGATCATCATGTCGGGCTTGAGCGTGGAGCCGTAGAACAACGAATCGGCCAAGGTCACGCGGCCTTCGGCATCGGTGTTCAAAATTTCGATCGTCTTACCGGACATCGTTTTTACAATGTCGCCGGGACGGATGGCTGTGCCGGACGGCATGTTTTCGACGAGCGCGGCGATGCCGTGGACTTCGATCGGCAGCTTGAGCGCGGGTAGCGCTTTGAAGACGGCGAGCACTGCGGCCGCGCCGGCCATGTCGATTTTCATATCCATCATGCCGTCGGCAGGCTTGATCGAAAGTCCGCCCGAATCGAACGTTACGCCTTTGCCGACCAACACGATGCGCTTTTTGGCACCGGCGGGCTTGTAGGCCACGTGGACCATCTTCGGCTCGTGCATCGATCCTTGTGCAACGGCCAAAATGCCGCCGCAGCCCATCTTTTCGAGTTCCGGGCGGCCATAGACCGTCATCGACATTCTTTTCTGGCCAACCACAAGCGAAAGCGCTTCCTGCACGAACGTCGCCGGATGCATGTCCAGCGCGGGCGTGTTCACCAGGTGTCGCGCGTACATCGAAGCGCCAGCGAAGGCTTCCGCTTCGACCACGGATTTCTCAAAAACCTTCGCGTTGATTGTCGGAGCGGTCAGCAAAAGGACCTGCTCCAAAGGCTTGAACTTCTTTTCTTCCTTGTAACGGTCATAGCGGTAGGAACCGAGTAGCAGACCCTCCGCGGCGGCTTGAATCGCTTCGCCGATTTTCGCGGTGGCCTTGTCGAACGGCAGCCAGAGCGCGAGCGTCCCGGCTTTCGAAGCGGAGGCCAGCTTCGACGCACGGGCCGTCGCGCTGCGAAGACGACGCAGCGTGAAGCCTTTCCGATCGCCAAGACCGAGGACGACCAACGTGCGGTACGGCAGTTTGCCGTGCGTGTGAATGCGAAGCGTCGCGCCTTCCTTGGCTTTGAACTCTTCCTCTTTTACATGCACGGAAAGATGGCCGCCCAGCAAGGCATCCATCTTGGAGAGCGGCGTGATTTCAGAGCCTTCGAAAACGCCGACGATCAAGGTGTCGGCTTTGACTTCGTGCGGAAGCGTGGTTGAACGAGTGATACGCATAGTGCCGTCACCTTAAAGCACCTTCGCGTTTCAGCAAAGCTGTCTTTTTTGCAGGACCGCCAAACGCGTACTCCCCAACTTTTCCGTCTGCGCGAATGACGCGGTGGCAAGGCACACGCTTCGTATCGCGGTTCTTGCTCATGATCGTGCCGACGGCACGAGCGGCGCCCGACCGACCAGCGGCCGCAGCGACTTCTCCGTAGGTACGGGTTTGTCCGCGCGGAATCTTGGCGACGATGGCGTAGACTTTTTGCGCAAACGGCGTCTCACTTCCGGAGAACTTCGAGGTCTTTGAGAACTTCTTCGGCATGCTGCGCGGGTTTGACGTCTTCATAGATTTTGGCGATTTTCCCTTCGGGATTGATGAGGAACGACCAGCGAAGCGTGCCCATGTATTCGCGACCCATGAA
>CAYFZV010000082.1:0-4276 GCA_964347735.1 uncultured Gammaproteobacteria bacterium | reverse complement strand
TGAAATATGATGATGAGCCGCTTGTGGCACCGGTGCTCACGCCGTATCTGCCAGACAAGGACGGAATGACCGGTGTCTGGCGCACTTTTGAGTCACTTTCGCGTCTTGTGGGGGCTGGCCAGCAATTTGATCAATTGAATAACGATAGACAGGGGATCAAGGGACTGCGACTCTCTAAGGGCCTCACTCATATGCCCGGTCTTGCGCTCGAGATCCTGGGTCTTGGGGATCATGAGGGTGAGAATCCGGAATCTGTCCGCGCAATAGAAAAAAACCTCCCTCATGCAAGCGTCCTCGCCGCCGCTGCCTCTAGTTCTGAGTGGGTTGAACGAAATAACGCCTGGATTCCTGGATACGAAGCACAGTCTCAGGATGAAGAGTTGTGGCGGTACATGCTGGGTGCACCATTTGGCCACAGATATGATGACCGCCAAGAGACTAGGTTTTCCTATAAGGACGGCAGCACTTTTGCCCACTGGTTTGTACCAGTCCGTCGAAAATAAGAACGAGAAAAAGCGCCCTCGAAGGGCGCTTTTTTCCTATTTCTCAATCTCCCGATAACTCACCGTCACCGGCGTGCCATCAAGTCCGAATTCTTCTCTCAAGCGATTCTCGACGAAACGCGTCAGGCTCGGGTCGGTGAAGTTTTTGTCTTTGACGATCATCGTGAATTTCGGCGGCGCAACTTGGCTTTGGCGGATGCCGTAGACGTAGGCGTGTTTGCGCGTCTGTCCCATGGCGGTTTTCTTGTGCGAGATACGCGAGGCGAGATACGGCTTCACGCGTTTCTCGACGAAGCGGTCGAGCTCTTCTTCCGTCAGCACGCGCTCGCGGTTCTGTTTCACCTTGAGGACGAGATCGAGCAGCGTGTGGACGCGCATACCGGTTTTAGCGGAGACGAAAGCCATCGGCGCCCAACGCAGGAAAGGGAGCGAGATGTAGATCTCCTCGCGCGCTTCGTCGCCCGTCTTCGTTGTTTTGGCGGAGAGCGTGTCCCATTTGTTGAGGACGAGGATGATGCCTTTGCCCGATTCATTCGCGAGTCCGGCCAAGTGGCTGTCCTGCGCGAGGATGCCATCCTGGATATCGATCACCAGCAGAACGACGTCCGCTTGCTTGATCGCCGTCAAACTCTTGCCGACGCTCGCGGCTTCGAGGCCGCGTTCGATGTTGGCGCGCTTGCGGATGCCGGCGGTGTCGACGACGAGGATCGGTTGGTCTTTGTAAAAGAGAAGCGTGTCTTGCGGTTCGCGCGTCGTGTGCGGCACTTCCGAAACGATGACGCGGTCTTCGCCGATCATGGCGTTGAGGAGCGAAGACTTGCCGACGTTCGGCCGTCCGATCAACGCGACGGTCGCGCTCGGCACGATCTCGTCGAGCGGCAGATCGATTTTCGTGAGTTCTTCAAAGACGCGGTCGAGCAGGTCGCCCGTGCCCGTGCCGCTCACGGCTGAAACAGCGACGGGGTCGCCGAAGCCGAGCTTCCTCCACTGGTTGCCGATCTCGCGGCGCGTGGCGGCGCTCTCGGCTTTGTTGACGACCAGAATCACCGGCTTGCCGGCCTTGCGCAGTTCCTTGGCGAGCACGATGTCCGTCGAAAGAGGGCCGGTCAGTGCATCGGCGACGAACAGGATGACGTGCGACTTGCGCGCGGCACGCAGCGCTTGCTTACGGACGTTCACTTCGATCTGGTCGCGCTTCACGATGTCGAGGCCTCCGGTGTCGAGCAGCGTCAAAAGCTGCCCGCGCCAGCGCGCCATGCCGATGCCGACGTCGCGCGTCGTGCCCGGAATATCGGAAACCAGCGCCTGCTCTTTTTCGATCAGGCGGTTGAACAATGAGGATTTGCCGACGTTCTTGCGGCCCACGAGGGCGACCGCAGGCGTGGCGTGGACGGTTGCGTTGACGGGCATATCAGTTTGCGGCGTTTTGTCCGAGTACGACGAGGAAATCCGCGCCGCCCTGCGCTTGCGGCTGCTGGCCGTTCGAGAGCGCGATATTCGAGGGCGTGAGTCCGGACGAGAGATAGCCGGGCAAGGTCATGGCGACCTCGGCGCCCAGCAGGTTTTTGATCGTCTGGAGTTCTTCGGGATAACCGCCGTTGGTTAAATCGTATACGATCGTGCGTTCGCGGTTCGTTTCAGTGGCGTTGCCGATCGACACGACCTGGTACCCGACTTTCGTCAGGAGATCCTGCGTCTTCTTGGCGAGGCCGGGGAGCTTGGTGCTGTTGCGGATGTCGACGCGAACGGTGCGGTCTTCGGCCTTGGCCGCCGCTTCCGACGCGGGGGTTTCCAACACGCGGTCGGCCAGACGCTTGATGTCGCTCCAATCGCTTTTGCGCGGAAGCAGCACGTACGCGTCGCCGTTCGAGACGGTTATGGAGGTCGCATAGAGCGGACCTTCCGGATTGTCGTCGAGCACGTGATGGATGATCTTCGACTGGTCGATATGGCGCAGCTCTTTCGCGAGCTTCACGATCTCCCAAAGTTCCATGTTGGTGATGACATGCGACTGCAGAGTTTCGAGCACGCTCGCCACGCGCGAGGGGTTGAGCAGCGTGTCGAACGACACGAGCTTGTCCTTGAGCGCCATGATGACTTTCTGCTGGCGGCGGCTGCGCGCGAAATCGGAACCTTCGAGGTTGTTGCCGTGGCGCGAGCGCACGTATTCGAGCGCGGTGTCGCCGTTCATCGTCTGCCAGCCTTTTTCGAAATGAACTTTCTTGTACAAGTTGTTGTTGGTGGGATAGGCGAAGTCCGTGAACGTGCGCTCGACATCGACCGTCACGCCGCCGACGTCGTCGATCAGCGTCTTGAAGGCCGAGAAATCCACGCGCACGTAATAATCGATCGTCTGGTTCAAGAGCGGCGAGACCGCGGCCACGACGGCGACGCCGCCCGAGCCCGGTTTCTTTTCTTCCGCGTACGCGTTGATCGCGTTGATCTTGCCTTGGCCGCCTTCCGGCAGCGGGATCCACAAGTCGCGGGGGAGCGAGAGGATGCCGACTTCGGATGTCGAAGGCTTCACCGTCACGAACAGGATCGTATCGGTCAGATGAGGTCCCTCATGTCCTTCGCCACCTTCGCCGAGTACCAGGATGTTGATGCGATCGCGGTCTTCGCCCTGCAGGCGTTTTTCGGACGTGCCCACCAGGCGACGGACCTGGTCGAGGATCGAAGCTTTCTTGCTCGGCTCGGCGTTCGGGTTCAGTTTGGAAGCGGCGCTGATCAGTCGCCCGGCCGCGAGCGAAAATAGCGTCGGTACGAGGATGATGACGGTCGCAAGGGTGATCGCCAGGCCTTTCCAAAACGAAAAACGCCGACGCGGAGCGGCGCCCGGATCCAGCAGGTTGATCTTCGGGGGCTTCATGGGTACTTGCTCAAGGGCGAAAAGCCTGCTAAACTGGCCACTACCCGTGTATACTAGAGGAAAAGGCGCCTCTTGTCCAGGCAGTCCGTTCCTGGTTTTTACGGGCGTTTGGCTCAGTTGGTTAGAGCGCTGTCCTCACACGACAGAAGTCGGTGGTTCGAATCCACCAACGCCCACCACCCTCATACAATGCATACCCCGCCCCAGAGTCCGGCGCCCGAAGGCGCGAAAATCCCGGTTGAGGAACCCCTTCTCGCCGGCGGTCCGTCGTTTTTCGGCGCCATTGCCCGTTTTGCGTTGGAGTTGGTCGAGATCGTCATCATTTCTTTGGCGATCATCCTGCCGATCCGTTATTTCCTGATCCAGCCGTTCTACGTCAAAGGCGCTTCGATGGAGCCGACCTTCGATGATCACGAGTACCTGATCATCGACGAGCTTAGCTATCGGCTGCGCGAACCGGAACGCTTGGAAGTCGTCGTCTTCCGCTACCCGCTCGATCCCCGCCAGTATTTCATCAAACGCATCATCGGCATGCCGGGCGAGACGGTCAAAATTTCCGGCGACGGGGTTACGATCATCAATCACGAACATCCGGAAGGCTTGCGGCTCGACGAGAGCGCCTACCTTTCGCCGGACGCTCTGACGCGCGGAGATCGCACCGTTACGTTGGCCGCCGATGAATACTTCGTGATGGGGGACAACCGCACGGCCAGCCTCGATTCACGCACGTTCGGTCCACTGCCATCAAAACAGATCGTCGGACGCGTCTGGATCCGCGGTTGGCCCCTCGATCGCGTCAAGGTGTTCCGCGCTCCCTAAAATCGCCTTAATCGCCCGCATGCCCAAGACGACAAAGCCCGCAGCGCCCGCCAAACCCCTCGCCCCCAAACCCGCACCCACACCG
>CAYFZV010000081.1:0-4327 GCA_964347735.1 uncultured Gammaproteobacteria bacterium | reverse complement strand
GATCTCATGAAACACCAGTGGCCGCTCCTGATCGTCGGCGGCGTCCTTCTCGTCAGCGGTTTCCTCTGGGCGATCAAGCGCCCGCGCGGCAAAAAAATCTGGCACAAGATACTGCTGTCGATGCCGATCATCGGCGGCATCATCCAGAAGATCAACTTGGCGCGCTTCACGCGCACGCTCTCGGCGCTCCTGCGCACCGACATTCCGATCGTCCAGGGACTGACGATCACGTCCGATATCGTCCGCAACGTGTATTACCACGACGCTTGCCTGGCGATGGCCGAAGCCGTCAAAAAAGGCGAAACGATTTCGCAGTTGATGGGGCGCTCACCGAAATTGTTTCCTCCGCTCGTGGTCCAGATGACCGCCGTCGGCGAGCGCGCGGGCACCGTCGACGAAATGCTCGAGGAAATCGCCGATTTTTATGAAAAGCAGGTCGATGGAATCATGAGCGGCCTTTCTTCCATCATCGAGCCGATCATGATCATCGTGTTGGGAGGCGCGGTCGGCGGCATCGCGCTCGCCATCATCACCCCGATCTACTCTTTGACCACCAAATTCGGCCAATAACATGAAAGCCCGCGGCTTGACCCTGATCGAGACCGTCATCGGCATCGGCCTCACGTCGTTGCTCGTCGTGGCGTTCGCCGTCTCGCTCATGGCCGCCGTTTACGCCCAACGCATCAAGCTCCGCAACATGGCCGCCGTGCTGGCGGACCAGGAACTCTCCGCGCTCCGCAGTTATAACGTAAGCCAGTTTCCAAACCAGACAGACGGCCCGTTGTACGGCGTCCTCTTCACCCAAGGCGCGTTCACGGCGATCGACGACAACACCGCGCCTTCGCAAAGTCGCGCGCTCAGCGCGGCCACCTCGACCGTAAGCGGTCTTAGCGCCGTGCTGCCGTTGCCGAAAAACGCGTACGGCGATTTCACGCTGACGGCAAAAATGAAAGTCAATGCAGGATCGCCGGGCACGTGGCGCGCAGGCCTGCTGTTCCGCGCCAAAGACATGCAGAACCATTATGAAGCGTATCTGACCTCGACTACGCTCGTGCTGAAAAAAGTGGTCAATGGCGTTTCGACGACGCTTTTTTCCGACGCCCGCTCGATCAGCTATGGCTCATGGCAGACCTTGACGGTCACGGCGACGGGCCCGTCCATCAATGTGCTTCTAAACGGCATCAGCGTGACGACGCAGACCGACGCGACCTACTCCGTCGGCAAAGCCGCGCTGGCCGTCTGGGACGGCGCGTCGGTCAATTTCGACGACATTTCGATCGGCGGAGAAAGCTGGAATTTCGACGCGACCGCCGTCGGTGAACTGCACGGCGACTGGCTCCGCTTCGGCTTGGGCGACTTGCCGAACGGCACGAGTACGCTCACGGTCGCCACGCCGTACAACAACGATCCCGCGATCAAAACATTCACGGTCAACATCTTGTGGACGGACCGCTCGGGTTCGGCTACGCGCACGCTGACCCAAAGCACCCAGAACGGGAGATGATATGAGACGCCCAGGATTCACGCTGCTCGAACTCGTCGTCACGATGGCCATCGCCTCGATGATGTTTCTCATCGTCGGTGGCATTTTCATCGCGCAAGGACGCTATCTGGCCATTGAGAACGCGATCAATCAAACGCAATACAACGCCTTCCAGGTACTCGACGCAACCGGCCTCTACATGAGTTCTGCCAGGCGCGTCGTCGCAAGCCAGACGGTGAACGGCCGCGCCTATGTGTCCAGCACCTCGACCGTGGTGCTGCAACTTCCTTCCATCGACACATCCGGCGCGATCCTGACCAATACCTTTGACTACGTCGCGATCGGTCAAGACGCTACAGATCCAACGAAATTCATGTACGACATCCAGGCTGCCGACGGTTCCGACCGCCTGACGGGCAAATTCATCAAAGCCGCATTGGTCGACAAGGTCATTTTCCGCTATAATACGGTTGATCCGACGGCAGCGACCGAGATCGATTTGTACGTCCGCACGGCTGAAAACGCGCGCGGCCGCACGATTCGCATGCCGCTTGGCAAGGTCTATTATCTCGGTTCATTCTAAGCGTATGCCCATGAGGAGGAATCGGGGGCAAGTACTCGTCCTGTCCGCCGTGCTTTTGTCGGTGGTTTTGGGTTTGGTCGGCGCGTTCATCACGTATCTCGGCGGCGTGCGCAAGGCCACCAACACGTTTTCGGCGCGCGCAGCCGCGCGACAGGCCGCCCAGGCCGGCATACAAAAAGCGATCTGGTGCTTGAACCAGCCCACGGGGACGCACTGTGGCGGCACGTACGGCGCGACGTTTGCCGGGGAAACCGGCGTCAGTATCGGCAGCGCCGTCTACACAACGACCATTGCGACCCTGGCCGGCACCCTGAAAACCGTGACGGCGACGGGCTACTATCCTTCGGTCGCCTTGCCGATCTCGACCGTGACGCTCAAGGCCGATGTCGGCATCGATACCGTGAACGCAAGCTTCTTCTACGGCGTCCAATCGGGCAACGGCGGTTTCGAACTCGGCAACAACGCCTTCGTAAGCGGGAATCTGTACGCAAACGGTCCCATCACGGGTTCGAGCGGCTCCTATGTGACCGGTACCGTATATGTGGCGGGCGGCACGGCACTGACAGCCGACCAGGAACAGACGAACAACACGTCCGACTACGTTTTTGGCCAAGTGTCGCCCACGCTTGATATCGCGCAATCCTTCCAGGTCTCCGCCGATAACGTTTTGAATAAGGTCTCTTTCTACATCAAAAAAACAAGCAATCCTACGGACGTCACGGTCCGCATTTTGGCTGATGACGGCGGAGTTCCTTCAAAAACCGTGATTGGTTCGACAACACTGTCCTCAAGCGCGATCTCGACGAGTTATGCTTGGGTCGACGCATCCTTCACCACTCCGCCCCCGCTGCTCGGTGGGCAAACCTATTGGCTTTCAATCGATGCGACGACGAGCGCCACCAAATACTGGACGATCGGCAGCCTGGCCAACAACGGCTATGGCAACGGCATCGGCATGGTCTCCGCGAACTGGAACGCAAGCCCGCCGGTATGGAACGACGCGGGGCGTGATTATGCGTTCAAAGTCTGGCTTGGAGGCATCCCAACGAACATCGACGGTGTCCATGTCTACTTGGACGCTCACGCCAACACGATTGAAGACAGCACGATCGACGGCGACGCGTATTATCAAACATTGACCGACTCGACCGTCGGCGGTACGTCGCACCCGGGTTCTGCCGATCCTGGTCCGGCCGATCTGGCCATTTCGGACGCCGAGATCGACGCGTGGAAAGCTTCGGCACAGGCGGGCGGAACCATTTCCGGTGACGTGAGCTACGACGGCACGAACAGCTCGCTCGGTCCGAAGGAAATCACGGGCAACCTGACGGTCACGAACGGCGCCACGCTCACGCTCGACGGCACCATCTACGTCCACGGAAACATCACGCTCAACAACAACGCGATCATCAAACTTGCGCCCGGGTACGGTTCCAATTCCGGCGTGATCGCGGCCGATGGGCGCGTCATCATCAGTAACGGTGTCAGCTTCGAGAATTCCGGTACGGAGGGGTCGTATGTGATCGTCGTCACGACCAATAACTCCGTGGACGACGTGAACCCGGCCATGTCGCTGGGCAACAACAGTTCCAACTCGATCTTCTACGCTCCCGACGGTTTGGTCTCGGTCGCAAACAATGCGACAATCAAAGAAGTCACCGCTTTCAAACTCAAGCTCGACAACAACGCTTCGGTACAGTACGAAAGCGGCCTGGCCAACGTGAACTTCTCGAGCGGTCCCGGCGCGAGCTGGATCCTGAAGAGCGGCACGACCCGCGAAATCCATTAGCCTTATGATTTTCTTTCCCGATCCCACGACACGCGCGCTCGGACTCGACGTCAGCGAGCATGTCTTGCGGCTGGTCGAGATCCGCCGCGGTCCGTTCTACCGCCGAAGCCTGCGGCTCCACCGTTATTCGGAAGAGCGCATGGCCGACGGCGTAGTGGTGGCCGGAGAATTCAAGAAACAGGACGAGGCCGTCAAGCACCTCAAAAATCTTCTCAAGAAAGCCTACGGCCGCGTCGCTACCCGCGGTACGGTCGTGTCGCTGCCGGAAACACGAACATTCATCAAGGTTATCAGCGTCAAAAAGCCGGAGAAGGTCGAGGATATCAAGACCGCGATCCTGGCCGAAGCCGAACTGCACATCCCGATGCCCATCCAGGATCTCTATCTGGACTGGCAGCACCTCGAAGATCCGAGCACTATTGCGGTCGGCAAACCGATGAGTGTCACGATCGGCGCCGCGCCGAAGCAGGTC
>CAYFZV010000080.1:0-4354 GCA_964347735.1 uncultured Gammaproteobacteria bacterium | reverse complement strand
TTTTTTTATTCCTGCTTCGGCCTGTACTGCAGCGCTTCCGCCACGTCGCTTGTTTCGATCCGTTCCCGTGCGGCGAGGTCCGCGATCGTGCGTGCGACTTTGAGGCAGCGATGGATGGCGCGCGGAGAAAGATGCAGCGCTTTGGAAGCGGAGAGCAGCATTAGTTCCGCTTCGCGCGGAATCGGGCAGACTTTTTTCAAATCGCGTCCGCGGATGTCGGCGTTGGTGATCGCGCCGAAGGCGGCATTGCGTTCCGCTTGGATCGTGCGGGCGTCGCCGACGCGGCCACGCACGACCGACGAAGACTCCGCGTCCTCGGCGGCGGATAATTTTTCGTATGGCGTGCGCGGCACTTCAACATACAGATCAATACGGTCGAGCAGAGGCCCGGAAATTTTCTTGCGATAGCGTTCGAGCGCGCTCGGCGTGCAGACGCAGGCGCGTTCGGGGTCGCCGAAGAAACCGCACGGACAGGGATTGCGCGCAGCCACCAGCATGAACGAAGCGGGGAACTCCAAACTGCCCGAAGCGCGGCTGACGGTCACGCGGCGGTCTTCAAGCGGCTGCCGCAAGCCTTCAAGGACGGGGCGGGGAAATTCCGGGAACTCGTCGAGGAACAAGACGCCACGATGCGCGAGCGTGACTTCGCCAGGGTGCGGGTTCGTGCCGCCGCCGATCACAGCCGCTGTGCTGGCGGTGTGGTGCGGCGCCCGCCACGGACGGGCGCAGAGCAGGGGCGAATTCCGCGGCAGCAGCCGAGCCACGCTGTGGATGCGCGTCGCTTCGAGCGCTTCTTCGTACGTCATGCGCGGAAGGATCGATGGAATCGATCTCGCCAACAGTGTCTTGCCTGCGCCCGGACTTCCGGAAAGAAGAATATTATGTCCGCCCGCCGCGGCGATCTCCAGCGCACGTTTGGCCTGTTCTAAGCCCGCGATCGCGGAGAAATCATGGCCGTCGTCATGTGCTCCGGACACGTCGGACTCGGTCGTCGGCTGCGAAGGCAACATATTCGTACCGCGTAGATGCGCGGCCAAGTCGGTCAACGTCGGAACGCCGATGACGTCCATCTGTGGTACAAGCGCCGCTTCTCGGGCGTTTTCCACCGGTACGAAAATACGCGAGAGACCGAGCTTCTTCGCCAAAAGCGTCGCGGAAAGTATGCCAGCAACCGGACGAAGCGTTCCATCCAGCGCCAACTCTCCAAGAAATAGCGCATCATGGACGGCTTCATATTTTAATTCGCCGGAACCGACCATGATCGAAACGGCGATCGGCAAATCAAACGACGGACCGGCTTTACGCAGATCGGCAGGCGCGAGGTTCACCGTCAGACGCGTACGCGGAAACGAGAAGCCGCTGTTTTTGAGCGCCGTCTTCACGCGGTCGCGCGCTTCCTGCACGGCGGCGTCCGGTAAACCGACAATAATAAACGCGGGCAACCCGTTCGACACGTCGGATTCGATCTCGATCGGAGCAGCATCGACGCCGACAAGTGCGGCGGAAAGAATGTGTGCGGGCATAAAGAAAAGCGGGACGTTATCGTCCCGCCCTCCTAACAAACATCGTCTCTTTTACGCAAGTCCTATCGTTTAGGTGCCTTGAGCACCAACCACAACGCGCCTGCAATGATCATGCCGTCCGCAATGTTCACTGCGGAAATGCGGAAGAAGATCAGATAGTCGACTGTATAGCCGTAGACAATACGATCAAAAAGATTGCTGCACGCGCCAAAGACAAAAAACAGGTAGGCTTCCGCGCGCTTGTAATGTTTCGATTTGAAATCTTTGTAGGCCAGCCATCCGACCGTAACGAGAATAGCCGCGCTCAACAGCCAGACGATCGGACCTGAAAAGGGGAGGCTGAAAGCGATGCCGTCATTGCGAAAAAATGCGAAGCGCAAGAGCCCGTTGTCTCCGCCCGCGTGCGTCCCGGACAACGCCAGCTGCTTCAGCACGCGATCAAGTGCCAACGCGGCGAGCGCGATCAATGTCCAACGCGTTTGAAGTTTCATGGCTTTCAGTATAGCAAAACCCTGCACGGGGAGGTGCAGGGTGATTCGCTTACTCGGTGAAGAGTTTCTTGCAGTCGATACAGGAGGTCGACGTCGGGCGGGCCATCAGGCGTTTTTCATCGATCGGCTTGCTGCAGTACTTGCAGATGCCGTAGTTGCCTTCGGCCATGCGCTCAAGGGCTTTCTTGACGTCGCGCAACGATGCCTCGAGCGTGCGTTCGACCGTCAGGTCCTTGGAATACTCTGCGACTTCCGAGGCGTTCTCGTCTTCCTTTTCTCCGAGCTGCGGAAAGTCCGCGTTGAAGTCTCCGTCGTCTTTCGGGTTGCGTTGTGCGAACCCGCCGAGCTCTTCTTCAAGCTTGACCTTCTCTTCCTGAAGTTTATCTTCGAGCGTTTTCAAGGTGTTCTTGTCCATACTTCGCTAAAAAATCGGCCTTTGATCTCGCAAGCAGTATACGGGTTAGGCTCGAATCTGGCAAGCATAGATCCGTCGACTGATTCCACCACTCCATTAATTTCAGCAAAAAGAAAAGCTCGAGAGTGAGTGCGGATTTGCCTCAATACGCCATGTAAAGACGTGCTAGGGCAAATCCGCAAATTCTCGAGCTTCAGAGTGCCGCATGTTGAGCCTTCTATTCGCCGCAGCGATCGAAGGACTAGCCAACAGTGGGCTGAAAGAGCAACCTCCCCAACCTTCCAACGGTTCAAATCCTCGGGCCAGTACCGAAGTACGGCATAATTGAGGCAGAACCAGAATGCTTTTTGTTTTGATTTTGCAGGAGAAAAGTAAGGGAGTGAGATGCACACCCAAGCTCGAAGCTTCGGCAGGCGTCCCACAAGGGATCTCTTTCGGACAGCAGGTTGTCAACGTTCTATGAGAACACTATACCCCAAAATCGGCCTCTGGTCAATCGGGCTGGGTGTGGATGAATCTGCTCCGTAAAATAAGGCGAAATAAGCTTATTCACTTAAGGCTAAACGAGACTGTGGAGAAAGGTGTGGATGAGCTGTGAATTGCCGTGGATAAACTTATCCCCTGATTATGGATAATATCCACAGATTGTGAACAACCCCGTCTCCAGATTATGGAGAGAAAGATTTATGGTCTTCAATTGACCGTATTCTGACATGAGCGGTCCGGCAAATGAGGCAAAACCGACCTCTCCGCCACGATCACACGCCTCGGACGGCTTTTCCATGCCAAGACTGTCGAGAAGGCCCGCTTGGATCAAACCGACATCCGTACTAACCCAGCTTTCTCCCGTATCTGCATGAAAAACCGCAATTTGCAGGGATTTGGCCGGAATCATGAATTTTAAAAGGCGTCCGAAGCGGTTTTTTACGTCTGTGTGCTGGACCGATTCGGGATCATGACGCAGCTCAAGCATGGATGAATCGTCTGGCATGCTGACCTTAATGGCTTGCGGTAAGGCGTCGGCAAGCAGGTTCTTGGCGAAAGCATCGATTTTTTCGTGAATGAGCACGTCCCCGGCCTGTGGCTTGTAGTAAAGAACAAAAGGGAGAAGTGACTCGCCGGTAGCAGAGGCGCTGACGTTGACCTCCACGTGACCTGGCCAGTTCCACGGCTCGGCGAGCGCGTTAAAACGCTGCAAACGCCCTTGAAAAAAGGACGGAATGCCGTTCCAAGAGACGTTGGCCGGCTTTTCCAGGTGAACGGTCTGCTCTTTTATAGGTGAGATCAGGCGTCGACCAGCTGAAAACTCCGGCGCCCCTGGCAATATGCCACGATAGGCTCTCCCAACCTTCAGTTCCGCATTTTTAAGGCCGAGATGCATGGTAAACGGTTGGCGACGGCCTTCGATTTCGATAAAACCGACTGCATCCGTGTGGCGGGCGACCAAGCGCCACGCCGGACGGCGACCCTGCGTACCGATACTCAAAGATTCAACCAGGCCCCATTGGAAGTTTTCGTCCTGACCGCGCACGGCGAAAAGCGTGGCGGCTTGCCCTGGAACGGCCTGGGAGAGGGCAAAGCCGGCTTCCTTGGGCAGGGCGGCTAGGAATTTTTTCCAAGGTTGGCTGTTCCTGAAAGCCTCATCGCGCCGTAAAACCGAGAGGACGGCGACGGTGCCTGGAGGCGCTTGGGGTGTGGTGTCGAGCGCGAGGCGGTATCGGCAAGCGACAAACAGGCATGATGCGAAAACAAACGCCCCTCCCAGAAGGAGGAGCGCTTGGAGCTTCGAAAGCGTGAGCTTAGGCAGTTTTGGGAGGTTGAGTTCCATCACCCTGCAATTTCTCCTTAGCGCGCTTCAAGCTTAGGTTGACGCGGCCCAGCTCGTCAATCTTGATGACGACGACCGGGATGATGTCGCCGACCTT
>CAYFZV010000079.1:0-4578 GCA_964347735.1 uncultured Gammaproteobacteria bacterium | reverse complement strand
GATACGGCGCAGCGCACCGGCGCTTCCGTCAAAGGTCCCGTCCCGCTGCCGACCGAGAAGCACAAGTACACCGTCAACCGCTCGACCTTCGTCCACAAGAACGCGCGCGACCAGTACGAGATGCGCGTGCACAAGCGGCTCATCGACATCGTCGATCCGACCCCGAAAACGGTCGAATCGCTGATGAGCCTCAATCTCCCGGCCGGCGTCGACGTCGAGATCAAAATGTAAGACCGGTCCGCGCCCTTCACAACTCAACCTCGCAAAGGATCGGCAGAGAAAGATGGCATGATTTCCGGGTGGCTACTGCGCCAAAACCTCTGGATGACGCCTTCGCGAGAGTGAGAGTTCCCGCTACAACCAGACTTGTCTCGAACACGCCAAGCCACGCGTACGCGACAGATGCAAGAAGTTTCTTCGCTGATATCCCCCGAACATGTTCGGAAGGATCGGCGCCGGAACTTCTTGTTTCTGTTATTGCGCATAGGGGGAGGATCCCTAGCCCTGAACCATGTTGAAGGGCAAGCGAAACGGAGACAGGCATCGAACATAAATAAAGTGTTCCTCTGCCTTACAAGGAAATATGAAATTCATCATCGGACGAAAACTCGAAATGTCCCAGCGCTACCGCCCCTCGGGCGAAGTGGTGCCGGTGACCCTCGTGAAGGTCGAACCCTGCGTCATCACGCAGGTCAAGACTTCCGAAACGGACGGCTACACGGCGGTCCAGGTCGGCACGGGTTCCAAGAAGCACTTGGCGAAACCGCAGGTCGGGCATTTGAAGCCCGTCGCCGAGCACGGCGATCTCGCCACGCTCCGCGAATTCCGCCTCGAATCCGTCGACGGTATTGCGCTCGGCTCGGTCTGCGATCCTGAAGCCTTCGTGTCCGGCGACGTCATCGACGTCACCGGCCTCTCGAAGGGCAAGGGCTTCCAGGGCGTCGTCAAGCGCCACCACTTCCGCGGTGGTCCGGCGACCCACGGTCATAAGGACAACCTCCGCATGCCTGGTTCGATCGGCGCGGGCGGCCACCAGCACGTGCATCCGGGCCAGCGCATGGCCGGCCGCATGGGCGGCGAACGCGTGACGGTCAAGAATCTCGAGATCGTTGACGTGAATGCCGCCGAGGGACTGATCGCCGTCAAAGGCGCGGTTCCGGGCGCGCGCGGCGCGACTCTCCTCATTGTCGCTCCGGAAGGAGACATGAAGTTCATCGCTTCGAAACAACCGGCCGCCGAGGCGCCGGTCGCGCAGGAAGCGGCTCCCGTTCAGGAGACCGCAACCGTGACCGAATAAACATATGTCGAAGATCAAAGTCTACAACATGGAAGGCAAGGTCGTGTCCGAGCGCGAAATGGCTCCCAAGCCGTTCGACGTGAAGGTCAACGAAGGCCTTGTCCATCTCGCCGCCGAGGCACAGATGGCGAACTCCCGCGTCGCTTCCGCCCACACCAAAACCCGCGGCGAAGTTCGCGGCGGCGGCAAGAAGCCTTGGAAACAGAAAGGTACCGGCCGCGCCCGCCACGGTTCCATCCGCTCCCCGATCTGGGTTGGCGGTGGTATCACCTTCGGTCCGCGCTCCGACCGCAACTTCTCCAAGAAGATCAACCGCAAGACGAAAAAGGCCGCGCTCGCGATGGCGCTCGCTGACAAGGTCCGCGGCGAAGCCTTCATCGGTCTCGACGCGTTCACGATCGACGGCAAAACCAAAGCCATGGCCGGCATGCTCAAGAAGCTCCCGGTCGGTCGCAAGGTCCTCCTCGTCCTTCCGAAAGCCGACAAAATGGCCATCCGCGCTTCGCGCAACCTCCAGAACATCTGGACGGTGACCGCCGGCGACTTGAGCCTCGTCCACGTGCTCAAAGCCTCCACGATCGTCGCTCCGCTCGAGACGATCGCCCTCATCGAAAAGGGTTACAGCAACTGATATGGGATTCTTCAACCGCAAGAAAAACGACGAAGGCCAGAAAGCTCCCACCAAGGCAACCAAGGCTGACAAGCCGAAGGCCGAAGCGAAAGCCGAAGAGCCGAAGAAGGCGAAGGAAACCGTCGTCGCTCCGCGCGAGACCGGTTCTGCCTATCGTATTCTCGTCCGCCCCATCATCACGGAAAAAACCACGATGCTCGGCAAGGTCAACCAGTACGCTTTCGAAGTCGCCATGACGGCCAACAAGCTCGAAGTCCGTAAAGCCGTGAAAGCGGTCTACGGCGTCGAGCCGACGGACGTGCGCGTCATGCGCATCGCCGGCAAGCCGGTTCGCACGCGCGCCGGCAAGAGCCGCCGCAGCGCTTGGCGCAAGGCGATCGTCACCCTGAAGAAGGGCGAGCGCCTCGACTTGTACGCTTCCGCCTAATCTCCGCGTATGCCGATCAAATCCTACCGACCCACCACCTTCGGACGTCGCGGCGCTAGCGTCGACGCGTTCGAAGACGTGACCAAAAAAGCTCCGGAAAAGTCGCTGTTGACGCATAAGAAGCGTATCGACGGCCGCAACTCCCAGGGCAAGATCACCGTTCGCCATCGTGGCGGCGGCGCCAAGCGCATGATTCGCTTGGTGGATTTCATGCGCACTCGTTACGACATTCCCGCGAAAGTCGCCGCGATCGAATACGATCCGGGCCGCGGCGGACGTCTGGCTCTCCTCACCTACGTTGACGGCGTGAAGAGCTACATCCTGGCACCCGCCAACCTCAAAGTGGGGGAGACGGTCATGTCCTCGCAGAACAAAATCGAGAACAAGAACGGCAACCGCATGCCGCTCAAGCACGTTCCGGTGGGCCTCATGGTCCACGACGTCGAGCTCTACAAGGGCTCCGGCGGCAAGATGGTCCGCGGCGCCGGCAACGGCGCGCAGGTCATGGCGCTCGAAGGCGACATGGCGCAGCTCAAGCTTCCGTCCGGCGAGTACCGCATGGTCTCGCAGGAATGCGCGGCTACGATCGGTACCGTCTCGAACCCCGACCACTGGCTCGTCCGTCTCGGCAAGGCCGGCCGCATGCGCCACAAGGGCTTCCGCCCGCGCGTCCGTGGCAAGGTCATGAACCCGGTGGATCACCCGCACGGCGGCGGCGAAGGCAAGAACCCGATCGGTCACAAGCACCCGAAGACTCCGTGGGGCAAGCCCGCGCTCGGCGTGAAGACCAGGAAGCACAAGAAGCAGTCGTCCAAATTCATCGTGAAGCGCCGCAAGTAATATGTCTCGATCACTGAAGAAAGGTCCGTTCACGGATCTGAAACTCATCAAAAAACTCTCCAAGGTGAAACCGGGCGACAAGACCGTCGTGAAAACGTGGTCGCGCTCGTCCGTTATCACGCCGGAGATGGTCGGCTATACGATCGGCGTCCATAACGGACGCCAGCATACGCCGGTCACCGTCGTCGAGAACATGGTCGGACACCGTCTGGGCGAATTTTCCCCGACGCGCAAGTTCCAGCGCCATGGCGGCAAGCTCACCAAGGAAATCGAAGCCGCGAAGGCTGCGACCGCCGCTCCGGCAGCCGCTCCCGCCAAGAAATAATCTATGGAAGTCAAAGCCCACACCCGCTATCTCCGCATGTCGCCCCGCAAGGTGCGGCTCGTGGTTGATGCTGTCCGCGGGATGGCCGTCGACCCGGCGATCGCGCAGCTGACGTTCATGTCGCGCGCGGCCGCCCGTCCGGTCAAAAAACTCCTGGAATCCGCCGTGGCCAACGCCACGCACAACTTCAAGCTCGAGCGCGACGGCTTGTTCATCAAGTCCGCCTTGGTCAATCAAGGGCCGACGCTCAAGCGCTGGCGCCCGCGCGCCATGGGTTCGGCCGCGCCGATCCTGAAGCGCACCTGCCACATCACGCTCGTCCTCGAATCGAAGACGGGTCTGAAGAAAGAAGAAGCGAAAGAAGAGAAGCATGATCACGACCACGCCGGTCACGATCACGCACATGAAGAGAAGCCGAAGAAAGCCGTGAAGAAGCCCGCCGCTAAGAAAGTCGCCGCGAAGAAGTAATATGGGACACAAAGTCAATCCGAAAATCTTCCGCATCGGCACGATCTACAGCTGGGATTCGAAGTGGTTCGACCGCAAAGACTACCAGGCGCTTCTCCGCCAGGACGTCGAGATGCGCGAATTCCTCCGCAAGACGCTGAAGGAAGCCGCCGTCGACAAGATCGAAATCGATCGCGGCCGCAATCAGGTGACCATCACGATCCACTCCGGCAAGCCGGGCTTCGTGATCGGCCGCGGCGGCACCGGCATCGAGGACTTGAAGAAGAAGCTCGCCGACAAATTCTTCAAAAAAGACGCCAAGAAAACGAAAGTGCAGCTCAACATCGTCGAGATCTCGCGTCCGAGCCTCTCGTCCGCGATCACCGTCCAGAACATGATCGCCGACCTTGAAAAGCGCATGCCGTTCCGCCGTGTCCTCAAGACGACGATCGACCGCGCCCAGAAGGCCGGTGCTCTCGGCGTGAAGGTCATGGTCTCCGGCCGCTTGAACGGCGCCGAAATCGCCCGCCGCGAAATGCTCTCGTGGGGCTCCGTCCCGTTGCAGAACCTTCGCGCGGACATCGACTACGCCGCGGACTTCGCCCGCACCC
>CAYFZV010000078.1:0-5007 GCA_964347735.1 uncultured Gammaproteobacteria bacterium | reverse complement strand
CGGAAGATTTTATCGCCGAGGCGGAACACGTTCTTTCGGGAACGACGCTGCGCGAAGCCGAGCGCAAAGCGCTGGGGGCCGAGGTCGACCGTCTCAAGCGCGGAAAAAAGACGCTGACCGAGCGCATCACGGTCGACGAGTGGCTCGAACAAATGCGCATTCACGCTCCATAGCCTGGACATCGTCCGGGCTTTTTTCGTATGCTGTGCCGGCAAAGGAGTTCTTTCATGACCAGTACCCGGCAGGAAGTCTACGCAGCGATCGACGGCGAACGCGACTACCAAGATAGCAAGAATCCGCGCGCGCTCCCGCTCGGCGAGGAACTCGCGCTTCTGACCAAGTACTCCGGCAAAGCGCTCGAAGTCTGGTCGAACCAGCCGTTCGATCCATCCGAAGAAGAAGCACGCGCCGTGCTCAGGAAGATCGCAGGCATCTGCGTGCGCGCGCTCGAGCATTACGGCGCGCCGCGTCGCCCCAACGTTCCGTAGCCTGAACAAGGAGTTCTTTCATGGAAAGCCCTGACGACTGGCGGAAAGACAAGACCGCCGCAACGATCGCGTTTGTCGAAGAGGCTGAGGTTGAGATGTATCGCCGCCCTGATATGACGAATGGCGAAGGATACACCCTCTTGCTGTACGTCGATCTCCTCAAAAGCGGCGATGCATCGCTCAAAGAGCCCGAGACCGTCGAAGCCTGGCTCGAACGGCTTCGTGACCACTACCCTTGAACCCGGACATCGTCCGGTTTTTTTGTACGAAAAAACGAGCCGCATTTGGCTCGTGAAGTCTCTTACGGTGACGCGAAGTCGAACGTCTGATCGCACTGGACGTGGTCCGGCTCGACGACGATGTTGGTGAGTCGGCCTTCCGCCCTGACCATTTGCTTGTAGCGCTCGAAACGTCCACCCATCCGATCGACGCGGTTGAGATCGCCCGTATCGAAGGTACCGTCGGAAGCGATAGCGACTCCGGCCCATGCCGATGCCTGGAACGGTATGCCGTTCGGCGGTACGACGCGCACATCGAGAGTGAACAATCCATCCGGCGTCGCGTCCGGTCCGGCTTCCAGAATGAAGGTGAAATCGTACTGACCGGTGCGATCCGAACCGTCCTCGCAGAGTTGCTTGAAGACGGTCGGCATCCGATAGGTGCCGGATGGAGAAGGATCCCCGGTCCAGCCTGCATCAGGGGGCAGAGATGCCGTATCCTGGCCGCAGGCGGAAAAGGAAAGGAGCAGCGTGATCGTCAAGGTACGCATCGAAACCTCCGTGCAGAACGTAGTGCAATCGGACCGATTCGTCAAGGTGTGTGGCGTTATAAAAAAATTCGTTCAAAGCGGTTGAACGAAGACGAAGCGTGGTCCTTTGTAATGGTGTTCCGGACGGTCGACGATGGCGTTGAAATCAGGCACCGAACGGTAGCAGAGCTTGTACGGTTCGTAGTTCTGCCGATAGACGACCTGCGACGCACCGGGCAATTCGCCTGGCCGTGGATTCGCGGCGTCTTCCGCGACGCCGATGATGATGTAGTGCTTTCCTTTGAAGTGGCGGTAGATGCCCGGACGGATCGGTTCAGCCATTCGCTGCGCTCCCTGGTGCGGTGTTGTTTTTGACGCGCTTCAGCATGACAAAAAGCCCGGCGCAGAACAAGAGGACCGATCCATACTGTGCCGGGGTCAGGCCGGAATATCTCACATCGGCGACACGCAGGAAATCGAGCAGGAAACGGACCGGACCGTAGACGATCATGAACAGCGCGAAAAAGAATCCGTCGCGGCGCGGCTTGCGTGCCAGAGCCAGAAAGATTCCGAACAGGATGAAGTCAAAAATTCCGAGCAGCAGGCCGAGATCGTAACGCACGCCGTTCGGGTAGTTCACGGCGACCAGCTTTCCGACGCCATACGCGAAGGTTCCGGGATGATCATGGATCAAAAAACAGCCGATGCGTCCGCAGCCAAGGCCGAGCGGAACCGCCATGACGAATGCGTCTGCCGTCTTGAACAGCGGCAGATCGGACTTTCGCATCTGCCAGAAAAAAGAAGCCGCGGCGCCGATGAATCCACCGAAGGACGACAATCCCCCGTTCCAGACCCTCAGGATTTCCAGAGGATTCGCGAAATATACCGCGGGTTCATAGGCGACCACGTGGAACAGGCGCGCGCCGAGAAACGTCCAGACGATCGTCCAGATGGCGAGCGATTCGACTTTCAGAAGATCAAGGCCGCGACGTTTCGCTTCCCGCATGGCGAACGCCGTGCCGGCCAGTACGCCGGCGGCCGCAAAAAAACCCCAGACGCGCAGCGTCACAGGTCCGAGCATCACGGTGTGCCATTCGAAGTATGGGATCACAGCAGGTTGAGCGTGCGGAGCGCTTCTTTGAACTCCTTGATCGCGCGCTTCGCCATAACCGGATCAAGGTAAAACGACGCTTCGTGCGCCAACGAGTTGCGCAGACGATGCGCGCCCCAGACATTGCGGATTTTGGGATACCGGTAGGCGGCGAACTTCAGGCGGTCGCCGAGCGTTTTGCCGGGCATGGCCATGGCTTTGAGCGCGTGGTCGAGCAGCTTGTCGGCTTCCATCACGGCGATCTTGAGATGCATCTCGTTGCCCACGTCTGCGTTGCGCTCGATCTCGGACCAGCGCGCCTGGATCGCTTTCCGGTCCATGCCTTCCAAACGCTCGCTCGCGAATACGCGGCGGATCCAGCGACGAAGCGCGCGCACGATCAAAAACGCCAACGCCAGGCCGATGATGGCCAGGACGAATTTTGCGACGCTGGCGATGTCGATCGAAACGTTGAGCATTTATTTTTTCATTTTTCTCGTCCAACGGACACGCGCGGGCAAGTCGGTCTTCGACCAGGAGATCATTAAGTCGCCGCCCTTGTGCGAAGCAGCCACAGCTTTGCCCATGCCAACCGCCGTCTGGTTTTCAGTTGTCGTAATGACGACCCGAGCCCCACGATCATCGATCGCGATAATACGATCTTCCGGATCGCGCTTGGTCTGCCTGGTGCCGAAATTTCGGACGGTCGCCAAGATCTCCGCTTTCTCTTTTGCGTCTTCAAGACCATCGAGCGTCAGCTGTCCTTCGAAGCGTGCTTGTTTCGGGTCGGCTGGGCCGTGAACGGCAATGTGGCATTCGTTGCAAAGCATCGGCTTCTTGCTTCCCTTCACGGCTTTTTTCTTCTTGGCGCGCAGCGTGGCGGCCAAGGCCGGGGCGGTGTGCCAATGACCGTCGTACCAGACGGCTTCGCAGCGTTCGCAAAGCTGCGCCGAGGCCATTTTTTTACCTTCGTGCTGCCACCAGCCGGTCGCCTGGCGCGTGACGAATGCTTTGGTCGCTTTCTTCTTTTGGGCGCGCGCGGGCTTGTACGGAGTCTTGTTCGGCATAGGGGAAAATTTCTTCAAGTGTCAAGGCCCAGTATACCAGAAAACGCCCGGGGAACGGGCGTCTTACAGCATCGGGCGTCGCGTGTGCCAATCGGTGGCTGATTGGTACGCGGAGGCCGCGTCCAGTACGAGGTCGTCTTCGAAATGGCGTCCGATCAGCTGCAGCCCGACCGGCAGATCACGGACGAAACCGCAGGGCACCGAAACAGCAGGCGCGCCCACGACGTTGACCGTCACGGTGTAGATGTCCGTCAGGTACATCGCGATCGGATCGTCGAATTTCTCGCCGATGTCCCAGGCCACGGAAGGCGAGGTGGGAGAAAGCAGAAGATCGACGTCCTGCATGAGGGCATTGAATTCAGCTTTCATCTTGGCGCGCACTTTTTGCGCTTGGAGATAGTACGCGTCGTACCAGCCGGAAGAGAGCGCGTGCGCGCCGAGCATGATGCGTCGGCGAACTTCCTTGCCGAAGCCCTGACCGCGCGTTTCGAAATAGGTTTCTTTCAACGTCGGCGCGGGGACGGACAGGCCGAAGCGCATGCCGTCGTAGCGCGAGAGATTGGCGCTGACTTCGCATGGCATGATGACGTAATAGACCGACAGGCCGTAGGCGGCCGAGGGGAATTTCACGTCGACGATCTCGGCACCGAGCTTTTTCATTTCTTCAGCGGCTTCAAGCACGCGGGCTTTGACCTCGTCATCCATGCCTTCGGCGAAAAATTCTTCGGCTAAACCAATGCGCAGGCCTTTCAAACCGCCTTCCGGCATTTTGCTGGGAATATAGCGCGAAGATTCCGCGCTGGTGGAATCGAGCGCGTCCTGTCCTTCAATGGCGTCGAGCAGCAGCTTCGCGTCTTCGGCCGTACGGCCGAACGTGCCGATCTGATCAAGAGACGAGGCCATCGAAAGGAGACCATACCGTGAGACGCGTCCGTAGGTGGGCTTGAAACCGGTCACGCCGCACATGGCGGCGGGTTGCCGGATGGAACCGCCCGTGTCCGAACCGAGCGCGCCCAGACACATGCCTGCGGAAAGCGCTGCGGCCGAACCACCGGAGGAACCGCCGGGAATTTTCGACGTGTTCCAAGGATTGCGCGTCGGCCCATAGGCAGACGTTTCCGTCGAAGAACCCATGGCGAATTCATCAAGATTCGTTTTTGCCAAAATAACGGCGCCGGCAGCTTTGAGTTTTGCGACCGCGGTCGCGTCGAAGGGCGACGTATAGTTTTCCAAAATCTTCGATCCGGCCGTCGTGCGACTGCCGCGCAACTGCATGTTGTCCTTGACCATCACCGGCACGCCGTCGAGCGGACCGATCGGTCGGCCTGCCGCGAAACGCGCGTCGGAGGCTTTTGCGTCTTCGATCGCCTGTGCGTCGAGTACCTGCAGCGTCGCATGAATGTCCGTGTCGATCGAACGCAAGCGCTCCAAACAGGCCTGCGCGAGTTCGAGGCTGGTGAATGTCTTGGCGCGAAGCCCTTTCGAGGCTTCGGCAATCGTAAGCTGATGCAAGCTCGGCATATCAGTTGAACACCGCTTTCACCTTGACGAGATCGCCTTCGCGCGCGGGAGCGGCGTCGAGCAGCGCCTCGCGGACCGCGCTCGCTATCGGAC
>CAYFZV010000077.1:0-5012 GCA_964347735.1 uncultured Gammaproteobacteria bacterium | reverse complement strand
CGAGAAGTAGCTGTAATGATCGTGGTAGATCAGCGAGTAGTTGGTGTTCTTCACCATCCCGCCCCAGTAGTTGCACTCGAGGACGAAGACGCCGTCGTCGGCGAGTAGCTTCGAGACGCCGCGCATCAGGTCGTCGAGGCCGTTCAGGTGGGCGATGCAGTTGTTGGCCACGATCGCTTTCGCCTGCCCGTACTCGTTCACGATCTGCCGCGCCAAGTCTTCGGTGAAGAAGAGCGGCAGCGTCGTGATGCCGCGCTTGTTCGCGCGCAGCGCCACGTTCGTCGACGGATCGATTCCGAGCGTCCGGTAGTCGCCGCGCAGGTGGTTCAGCAGAACGCCGTCGTTCGATCCGATCTCGACGACCAGGTCGCCGCGATCGAGAAGCGGCACGAGATCCTCGTCGACATACTTCTTGAAGTAGTCCGACAAGCCTGGCATGTCCGACGAGAAGAACAGGTAGTCCTGCGCCTTGTAGATCGCGTGCGCGTCGACGATCTCGACAAGCTGCACGAGCATGCATTTCATGCACTGCTTGACCACCAGCGGGAACTCCGGATCCTTCTTGTCGAGATCTTCCTTGGCCACCAGGCTGTTGACCAGCGGATGGAGGCCCATGTCGATCACGGTCTTGAAGTCGTTGGTGCCGCACATGCGGCAGCCGGGATTCTGAATGAGCTGCATGACCTTATCTCCTTGCTGGTACGGGTTATCGGAACGTGGACACGTGATGACGGAGCCAGGCGAGCACGTCCATCGTCTTCGGCTCCCACCCGAGAAGGGTGCGCGCCAGCGTGATGTCGGCTTCGTGACGCTCGACTTCGAATCCCCGCTTGGGAATGAACGTGACGTCGCCGGCGTCGCCGAGGATCGCCTTCGCGACCTGTTCCATCGTATGCACCTTGCCGGTGCCGATGTTGACGATCTCGCCTTTGCCGACCTTGTCGGACGCGCAGGCGCAGGCGAAGGCTTCGGCTACATCTTTCACGTACACAAAGTCGCGTTGTCCGGTACGGAAGCTCGACTGCGCCGTCGTTTCCGTCAGCGTGATCGGTTTACCGTCGCGCTTGGCCCGGAAAAACTTGGCGAACGCCGTGTCATGCCGCTGGTTTTCGCCGTAGACCTGGAACAGGCGCAGCGAAACCGTCGGCAAGCCGTAGCGCACCGCCCACATCTTGCAGGCGTACTCGCCGGAAAGCTTTTGCCAGCAGTACGGCTCGATCGCATCCGGCGGCATGTCTTCCCGCCAGGGCGTCGGATTATTGCCGTACAGCGAAGCCGTGGACGAGAAAACGAACTTCTTGATCTTGGCCTTGGCGGACCAGTCAAGCACGAATGCCGTCATGTCGATGTTGTCCCGTGTCGTCTCGAGCGGATGCGCGATCGAATGCGGGATGTTCGTCACGAACGCGAGGTGAATGACGGCATCGATATCCTTCGGCCAGTTCGACGGCAGCGACCGGACGTCCATCTGCGTGAACGTGAATCCTTTCGGGCGGTCGTGCGGGTAATCGTTTTGATCGATCCCGACGACTTTCCAACCGCGGTTGAGGCACGCTTCGATCACGTGCGGTCCAATGAACCCAGAAACACCTGTCACGAGTGCTTTCATGGCGCGAACGTAACAAAAAAGCCCGCCCCTGTCAACGGTGGCGGGTCAGCGAAACGGAGATCGAAGGATCGTCCTCGTAGAAGCGCGTGACCTCGTACGCGCCCCTCGGCAGCGTCGTGATCATCGCGCGCACTTCGTCCGCGTTGAAGCGCGGGTTGCCGGAGAACCAGTCGAAGTTCGACGAGACCGAAAGATCGAAGTCGATGTGCGGATCGTACCAGCAACGGAACAGCCGGTTGTGCACGAGACGCTGCACGTCGGGAAACGCCTGCTCGCCGAGCCGAACGTCCTTGATGCCCAACTCGTAGAGCGCTTTACCGAGATTGGTGACGTGGATCGAGAAGGTCCAGAGCTCGTCGGGCGTCATCGTTTTTGCGCGCTCCATGATCACGTCGTCAACCAGATCGCGTTCCGGATTCTTCTTGCGGCAGACGAAGAAATTCAGAACGCCGTCGACGGCCAAGTGGCTGAAGAGGTGCCGGAGCGTGGCGGCGGGATCCGGCGTGTGATGCAGGACCTGGTCGCACGAGATGAAGTCGAACCGCAGCGATGCGTAGGAGAACGTCGTGATGTCGCCCTGAACCACGCTGCACCGGTTGAACGGCGCCAGATTCTCCCGGGCAACCGCGAGCGCATGCGGGCTCTGATCCATCGCGATCACGAATGCCGAAGGATTGAGTTCGGCGAACATCTTGCTGTCGCGCGCCTGGCCACAGCCCGCTTCGAGAATGCGGCGCTTGTCGGCCAGGAACGCGCGGAGTCCTTCGAGCGTCTCGTAGCCGTATCTCGTGAGGTACCACTTCCGATACGTACCCTCCGTCGCTTGTGCCCAACCAGGCGCGCGACGCCATTTGTCGTCGAAGATCGAGAACGTGTAGGACTTTTCGGGAGCGGTCATTGTGCCTCCGCCCCGACACTAGCCGAAAAAACCGCGCGTGTCAATGCGCGCGGTACGCGCGTTTCCAACGGTCGGTCAGTAATTTGAAATAGGCGCCGCGATCCCAATCTTTTTTCTGAAACCAAGAGTTGAAACGGATGGTTAACCCCTTCTTCTCATCGCGCAGCGGCCTGAACACGCCGCGCTTGGCCAGAACTTTGCGCAGGATGACTTTCTGGTCGAGACCGGCAATTTTGAGTTCTGACGGCAGGCTAAAGCCGAACTCGATCACGCGGCGGTCGAGGAACGGACAGCGGTTCTCGAGGCTGTGCGCCGCAGCCATGCGATCGCCCATCTGCAAGAGACTCGGCATGACCAATTTGAAGTCGGCAAAACCCATGGCGTTGACCGGATCGTCGAACATCTCGAAGCAAGGGCGGATGGCCTCACGCACGAGTTCGAGCGCATCCTTGTCGCGCGCCGTGATGCGAGCGAAGCCGTCGAGATACTGCGGGTAATACTTGTTGAAGAGATACGTGTAGGAAGGATAGCGCTGGCGCATCTCCCATTCGCGCGCGATCGGCATATAGCGGATGTAGCCGCCAAAAATTTCGTCGGCGCCTTCGCCCGAGAGCACGACGCGTACCTTCTTCGTGGCCCGCTCCGCCAATTTCCAGAGCGGATACGATGAGAGCGATCCGACGGGGAAATCGAGATGCCAGGCGATCTTGTCGATGTTGGCATAAAAATCCTCTTTCCAATCCTGCGTATCGTCGAAATAAAATTTGTGCTTGAACGGAAAGAGGCTGGCGATCAGCGACGAGTCGATGCCTTTCGAATAGTAGAGGCCATAGGCGACGTCGCTGCGCGTGCGGATCTTCACGGCGTCTTCGAGCAGTGCCTCCAATTCTTCGGCAGCGGTTTTCACGCGGATCTCGCGTGGTGTGAACGTCCAATACGGCTTCACCTGCAGCGCGCGCGTGGCGATGTCGTACGTCGCGACATGCGCCGGAGGGAACGCCTCGACATGTTCCCAAAGCGTCTTGTGATGCACGTGCTGGAACGCATGAAAAAATTCGTCGCGGCGTTCCGTGAGCCGCAGCGCTTTGTGCAGCGCCTTGGCTTCCGAAGCGAAACCGAACTGGCGGCCTTTGCGGTAGAGGTAGAGCGGCTTCTCGCCGGCGATATCGCGCGCAAGTATGAGTTTCTTGCGGCGACGATCGTAGATCGCGAAGGCGAACATGCCGTTCAGACGATTGAACATGCCCATCCCCCACTCGCGCCAGGCTTTCAGCAGCACTTCCGTGTCGCCCGTCGTGCGGAACACCCAGCCGAGGCGCTTCAATTCCTTGCGCAGCTCGATGTAATTGTAGATCTCGCCGTTGTAGGCGATCACAAAATGATCTTCTTCGTACGGCGCGAGGCCGCCGGACGTGAGGTCGAGAATCTTCAAGCGGCCCATGCCGAGCTCAAGCGGTCCGTCTTTGAAGACGCCGCTTTCGTCCGGCGCGCGGTGACGTTGCACGCTGATCATCTTGTCGACGCCGGTCAAACCGACTAAGCCCGCGATGCTGCACATATCAAGAAAGAAGTCGGTTCATTTCGGAGAGAAAGCGATCACAGAGCCGTTCCGGCCTGAAGCGTTTTTCAAATGTGGCGTGGCCGTGCGCGGCGAGCGCGGCGCGGCGCGTGGGATCGTTCTTGAGGCTTACGATCGCGGCAGCCAACGCCGCCCCGTCTCCGGACGGCACGACCACGAGGTCGCGATCAGGTACGAGCAGCTCCCGCACGGCGGGCGTGTCAGCGGTCACAATTGGTTTAGCGCAGGCCATCGCTTCGAACACTTTGAGCGGAACCTGCATTTGCGCTTTGCGTCCGGTACCGAAGATGCCGAGCAGGAGATCGGCGCTTCGAATTTCGGCGAGCACGCTCGGTCCTTCGACGGATGTCTGTGGGACTCTACCGGTGAACAGAACGTTGGTCAACGCGCGCGCGTCCGCCAAACGGCGCATGTCTGGCGTTGTTTGACCGTTGCCGACCAGTCGGAAACGGATGTCCGCACGATCACGCAACAGCGCCGCCGCATCAAGAATCGTCTCAACGCCGTGCAGCGGGATAAATGAGCCGTAAAAGACGGCTGTGAAGGCATCGTGCGCGGGAGAAACGTCTTCTCGCGCGAAAAAGATGTCCGTATCGGCCCCAACATCCAACGTGAAGAATTTTTTCGACCGGATCCCGAACAGCTGGCAGAAATACTCCACGTGCGCCCGGGTATCCAGGATGATGACGTCCGCCAAACGAACCGCCAGCCATTCCATGACATACAGCCGCGCGGCGCGCAGGCTGCGCGGTTTGCACGATCGCCGATCCTCGACTTCCGCTTGATACACGGAGAAGCCCGCGTCGTACACGATGGGCGCGCGGAAAAGGAGCTTGGCCAACCAAACGATATGCGCGCCCGGATAACCAACGACGACCGCGTCAAAGGTATTTCCGCGAAACGTTCGACCCTGTTTCCACAACTCG
>CAYFZV010000076.1:0-5046 GCA_964347735.1 uncultured Gammaproteobacteria bacterium | reverse complement strand
GTATGGAACGTCGTGCAAATAAAAAACCAAAACAAAGTGCGTACGCCACCATCAAAAGAAGAGAAAAACTTGCGATCACCTCTGCCACTGTAGACGGATACCACTCTGATCCTAAACGCAGTTGATGGATGGGCGTCAAAAAACCAATTTGCACCACCTGAACCCACAAAAAGGCGGGCAGCTGTTTTGCGTTTGGATGCAAGCAGAGACCAACGACAACACCTGCCCAAGAACTAAAAATTGTTTTCCAACTAATCGCTCGCAATGCGTCACGCCAAGAACGGTCACAGACGATGTGATCATGAAGCGCTTCTCCCATGACCATCAACCCTTGACAGCCAAGAAGGATCAACCAGCCACCATGCGTAAGTGCAAAACCCGCACCCGTAAAAAAAGCTAACCACGGGGAACGCATCATCAGAGCCGTGATTCCGAGCACAAACCAAGACAGCGCGAGGGGCGATGCCTTTCCAAGAGACAAACGAAAAAATAAAGGGGGTGAGGCAATCGCGAGGAGTGTCCAAAACTTTGCATGAGGAACGCGAAGACGACGAAGGGAGAAGAATAATACAAAAGAGAAACAGACGGCAAAAAAGACTGCTGCAATCTGGCCCCCGCTCAATACGCCAAACACACGCACAAACGGCATCGTCAAAACATGAAATAAAAAATGCTGATCCGCGAAATGCGTACCAAGGCTCGTGAGATCCAGCCAAGGAAATGAGGTGAGTGGACCATGAACGAGCATCAAAGCCGTCACTTTTGCATGATAAAAAGCATCTGGGTCTGTAAAAGCCCCCCAAGGTTGAAAGACAGAAAACCAAACGGCGATCAAAAAGAAGAACAGAGGGGTGCGGAGACGAGGGAACATGGCAGCATCTTAGCACGCGACAAAGACTGGGATTGTTTCCCTTGTCATCCTCGTGCGAAGTCTGACGGAGACACGGGGATCCAGCGTGCGGCAGCACAAACAAAAAAGGTAACCTTTTGGTTCGCTCAGCTGGATCCCCGCATTCGCGAGGATGACAGATAAAAAAACATCCCCCTGCTCGCCGTAGCGAACAGAGGGATGTGAAGTAGTCTTACTTGCAGTGCGGATCCGCCTTGCAGGCCGGATCCCACTTGCAGATGGCGGCCGGCATGCTTGCGCAGCCAGCAGCCGCAAGGGCCGTCCCTCCGCTCGCGGTTGGCGAGGTCGGGGCTGCCGACGGTGCCTTGGCAGGCGCCACGCAGAGCGACGTCCGCTTTGAGCACCTGTTGCTCAAGCAATCGTCGTTCGCCGCACAGGGTTGCCCGTTCGCCACCTTGGGCTTGTTGACGATAACGAGCTGCTCAGGGCTCGGCTCTGAATTGCCCGAACCACGAACCGCGACGAGCTGGTAATAGTACCTGCCCGGCGCGACGCCCGCGTCGATGAAGTGTGTCTGCGACTTGGCGAGGGGCGCCTTGAGGGGCGTCACCGCCTGGTACGTCGCGGACATCTCATCACGGCGGAGGATGCGATAGCCATCCGCGCCGGCCGAGCGGCTCCACTCGAGCTTGACCTGCAGATCTTCGACGGAGATCACGGGCTTGGGAGCCGTATGATCCACGTACTCACCCGTGACCGTCACCGCCTCGGCCTTGGGAGACCAGAAGCCGATGAACAGCACGATGAGAAACGCGTGACCCGCCACCACGAAGAGTGGCACGGCCACGAACTTGCGAAGCAGACGCCAGTTCTTGTCGTCCGTCTTGGGGTACATGAGGTAGGCGATGGTGCCGGCGACGAACAGCCGGAACCACACCATCTTGGTGGACGCGAGTGCCAGCGTGACCTTGCCTCCGAAGAAGCCGGCCACCCACTCGAGTAGTCGCACCAAGAACCCGACCGCTCCGACGATCGTGCTTTCGCACGCCGCACCGAACGCGTCGACCTTGCTGACCGCGCCCGGGAAGAGCATCGGCAGCACGGCGGCGATGAGCAGGACGTACGCGACGATCATGAACCGCCACGCGCCCTGCAACTTCATCCCCTTCACCGCGTCTTCCGTCTCCCCGCTATTGCCGAGGAAGCGGTAGAGCTGCTCGCCGATCACTCCGAAGAGGATGGCGCCGAGCAGCACGGTCGGGTTGACCGTCAGGATCTGGATGATCGCAAGCGGCACGAACACGACCGCGAACGAACCGAACACCGCCGCGAGCCAAGGCTGAACCTCCTCCTGGTCCGCGATGTTGGCGACGCGCGCCTTGGGATCCGTGATCTTCTTCAGATCATCTTTGTTCCCCAGCAACGTGCCAGAGACGATGAGCATGAAGCGATCCATCGTGAACTCGACGAAATCGATACCTGTTTTGGCGACGGCCGCCAGCAAGTACCCGATGATCGAGATGATCGCGCAACCGATTGCGACGTACATACCGCCGATGAGGGCGATGGCACGCGCGTCACCGATGACGCTGAACCTGTTCCCGTCCTGCGCCATGGAGGCGAAGACGAAGAGCGTGAGCGTACCGAACATGAGGTTCGTACGCACCGCCCAAGCCAAGACGTCGAGCGCCGAGAAGTCCCGCTGCGAGCGCACCAGGACCCGGACCATGGCTGCGATCGCCAGAAGTCCGGTCACGCCAATGCCGATGAAGGCACTCCCAGCGTGAGCGTTCTTGGCGTAGACCATGGCTACGACCGTGCCGAGCGCAAGCGCTACGACGACGATCCAGCCGAACTGCCGCATCATGGGGTCGACCGCCCCGCGCTTGATGGTGCGGGAGAGCCGACGACGGTAGTAGCCGATCTCCTGACCGAGCACGGTCAGAAGCGGACCGTGTCCATTCTGCACGAGGTAGATCAGGACGGCCGGTACCACAACCGCGACAGCGAGGACCAACAGGACGAGCAACATGGGAACCTTTCCGCCGAGCTCAGCTCGGCTGGGTGGGGGTTGGATCCCTGTCGAGCGTAGCTCAACTAGGGGCGACGCGGAGCGGACCTGATGCTCAACCGACCATCGGAGAGCATTTCGTAGACTTCGAGCATGGTCTTGTCGCCCTCGCCATTTTGCTGGCACCAGGCGACACCTCCCTGCAGCTGCTGACGCGTCAACCGCGGCTGAGGGTACTCCTCGAGCACCTCCTGCCACTGATGGTCGCGCTGGCTCTGCTGGAGCGATGCCGTGATGTCACGGAGCGCCTGATGCGCTGCCGGACTTGGCGTCAGCTTTTTGATGAGCGCTGCCGCCTTGTCGAAGTACGACGTGCCATCCCCCGACTTCGGCGCCTCGCCGTAGATGTGCTCGAGATACTCGAACATCTCAACGGATGACATGCCAACGATGGTGACAAGCACCTTGTAGTCGTTGATCTTCGGCTTGAGCGCCTTGAAGCGCTTGGCGTCAGCGTCATTGAGACCACGAATGGTCGCGATAAGCTGCAGCTGCTTCTTGGCGGGCAGAAGCACGAAAAGATCCTCATACTTCCGCTGCACCATTTTCGCGTCGATCTTGTTGCCGGCGACGGTCATCGCCTGATTGACGTCCGCCTGACTGATCTTGCCGCGAGTTGCGTAAGCACCATTCAGGCCTTCAAATACGTCGTCAATGAACTCATCCACGAGCTGGTTAACCTCGTTAGGCCAACCAAGACCGAGAATAAACTTCTTGAATGCCGCTGGATTCTGAATGGCAGCACCGAGCGCATCGAGGCCGAGCTTTGTCAGCTCCTGACCAAGCAATGCTTCGGCCATCGTCAAGAAGACGTTGATCGCCTTGACGTTGAAGCCCTTGTCGCCGACCGCTCGGCCAGCGCGCGCAACCAACATCTTCACCATGCGCCAAAAAAACGACGCATCCGAAGACAGGTCCTTGTCCTGCTGAGGCTTTCCGCCTCCCTGATTATTCTTTGCCATCTGGACTCTCCCTTGTGTAGCCCTGATTGATATCAGGGCTGGTTGGAATGCAGTTGTCGAAGACCACTTTTACGCGCACACGCGCAATAAAAGATGTATAACTCTAGCATGAAAAGCCTCTTTTGTCAATCCCTTCTTGTTTGCCTTTTTTTGCAGGGTTAAGCCAAATTAATTTGGCTTAGGTTAGCCAAATCCACCCTTGACAAAATGATGGAATAATGATAGAGTATATCTTCGAAGCTGGTGCAGGAATCCTCCTCACCGCTCTCGATATTCCTTGAAATCTCCAGAAAACACCACAAACCGTCCACGAGACGGAGAAAAGGGACATCCCATGTTCACCTCGTGCTTCCCCCCACCCGGACAGACCCCGCAGTTCACCAAGTTGCACGGTTCGTCGCTCCTCATCGTCATCACGACCCTCATCGGTCTGTCGATGGGAGGAGGGTGCGCGTACACGCACACCCTCACCGCAGACACGCCCACTGGCGAGGTCACCACGACCCGCGACGGCGTCGTGCCCTTCGTGCGCAGATCGCACACGAAGATCGAGACGAAGACGGCGTACGCCGAGTGTCTCGAACGATTCGGACAGCCCTCCCGCGGCAACCCCGCGTGGCAGTGGATGCTCGATGAACAGGCCAAGCAGTGGGCCTGGCGCTGCCGTGATGATGCCAAGGGACTCGCGGCCAATCCGGCCGGCAGCAACCTCGGCTACACCAGCGGCGGCGGCTACGGCTACCCGGGCATGATGCCCGGGATGATGGGCGGTCCGATGGGCGGTCAGTTCCTCGCCGGTGGTCCTCCGCTCGGGTATTACTCGGGCGCGTATGGCGCGCTCGCGATCGACCCGGCCGGTCAGCCGTGGAACGCGCAAGCCATCGTGAACGAAGACATGGCGCGTAGTGTCGCAAAAACACAAGGCTACGGCTATGGAAGTCCTCTACAGGTGGTCATCTCCGGAAAGTCCGACGGCGCCACCAACAAAGAGGACGCGGAGTTCAAGGCCGCCATGGCCAAACAGCTCCGAGAGCAACAAGAAGCAATCGAAGCCCTCAAAGCCGCCAAGGCGAAAGCCGATGACGACGGGGACGACGACAAGAAGTAACTTCTGACTACGTCGGGCGGTGTGGGGCATAGCCCTGCATCGTCCGACGTAGTTC
>CAYFZV010000075.1:0-5066 GCA_964347735.1 uncultured Gammaproteobacteria bacterium | reverse complement strand
TTCAGGGGTCAGCTGGGTCTCGCCCTTCGGCGTGATCTTGCCTACCAGGATGTCGCCAGAGGCGACTTCCGCGCCGATGCGGATGACGCCGTTCTCGTCGAGGTTGCGGAGTTTTTCTTCCGACACGTTCGGGATGTCGGACGTGACCATTTCAGGGCCGAGCTTCGTTTCGCGCACTTCGACCGTGTAGTTCTCGATGTGGATCGAGGTGTAGCGGTCGTTATGCACCATGCGCTCGGAGAGGATGATGGCGTCTTCGTAGTTGTAGCCTTCCCACGAGAGGAATGCGACCAAGACGTTCTGGCCGAGCGCGAGTTCACCGCCGTCGGTCGCAGGACCGTCCGCGAGAGCCTCCCCCTTCTTCACTTTCTGGCCGGGGAGAACGATCGGGCGCTGGTTGATGCAGGTGGAATGGTTGGAGCGCACGAACTTGTTCAGCGCGTACGTCTTGCGGGTGCCGTCGTCGCCGGTGAGTTCGATCGTGTCGCTCTGGATCTTGGTGATTTCGCCGTCGAAATCGGCGAGCACGACGTGGCCGGAGTCGCGGGCGGAGCGCATTTCCATGCCGGTGCCGACGATCGGCGCGTCCGGTTTGATGCACGGAATGGCTTGGCGTTGCATGTTGGTGCCCATGAGCGCGCGGACCGCGTCGTCATGTTCCAAGAACGGGATGCAGGCGGTCGCGACGGAAATAATCTGGCGCGAGTTCACGTCCATGTATTCGATGTCGTTGGTCGCGACCGTGGCCGGTTCGCCGTGGCGGCGTCCCGGAACTTTTTCCTGCACGAAGTAGCCGTCATCGTCGATCGGCGTCGTTGCGGCGGTCGTGATGACTTTTTCTTCCTGGAAGGCGTTCAAATAGGAAACCTCGTCGGTGACGCGCGTGCGGCCGTCCTTTTCCTTCTTGACCTTGCGGTACGGCGTTTCAATGAAGCCGTATTCGTTAATGCGGCCGTACGTCGAAAGATGGCCGACCATGCCGATGTTCGGTCCTTCCGGAGTGGCGATCGGGCAGATGCGGCCGTAGTGCGTGCGGTGCACGTCGCGGACGTCGAAGCCTGCGCGTTCGCGGGAAAGGCCGCCGGGACCCATCGCGGAAAGGCGGCGCTTGTGCTCGAGTTCTGCCAGCGGGTTCGTCTGGTCCATGAACTGCGAAAGCTGCGAGCTCATGAAGAATTCGCGGATGACGCCGATGACCGGGCGCGCGTTGATGAGCTTGGACGGCGTCAGCAAGGTGATGTCCATGGTGGACATGCGGTCCTTGATGATGCGCTCCATGCGGGCGAGGCCGACGCGGAGGCGGTTCTGGACGAGTTCGCCGACCGCGCGGACGCGGCGGTTACCGAGGTGGTCGACGTCGTCGGAATCCTCTTGCGTGTTGTTCAAACGGATGATCTCGCGGACGATCATCACGATGTCTTCCTTCTTCAAGATGCGGTGCTCCGGCTTTTCGATCTGCTCTTTGGTCGAGCTCAAGCCGAAACGCTGCGAAAACTTATAGCGGCCGACGCGGTGCAGGTCGTAGCGGTCGAAATTGAAGAACATCGAATGGATCAGCGACCGCGCGTTGTCGGTCGTGGCCATGTCGCCCGGTCGGATGCGCTTGTAGACCTCGCGCAGACCGTCTTCTTCGTTCTTGGCTTCGTCCTTGTTGAGCGTCGCCTTGATGTAGGTGTGGTTCGGATGCGTGTCGATGTCGGCAAAAAGCTGCGCGATCTCCTCGTCGGTCGAGTAGCCGAACGCGCGCATGAGAGCCGTGACGGCCACGCGGCGCTTGCGGTCGATTTTCACCCAGATGACGTCGTTGGCGTCCGTTTCCATTTCGAGCCAGGCGCCACGGTTGGGGATGATCTTCGCGCCGAAATATTTGCGGCCGCGATTCATCTCATGCGTGAAGAACACGCCGGCGGAACGGACGAGCTGCGAAACAACGACGCGTTCAATGCCGTTGATGATGTACGTGCCGCGGTCAGTCATGACCGGGAAATCGCCGAGGAAGATTTCCTGTTCGCGGACGTCGTTCGTGCGCTTGTTGACGAGCTTCGTCTTCACGCGCAGCGACGCCTCATACGTCAGGTTCTTGGCCATCGACGTTTTCTCGTCGAACTTGGGTTCGTCGAGGTAGTAGTCGGAGAAATAGAGTTCGAGGTCGCGGCCGATGAAATCCTTGACCGGCGAGATCTCGTCGAACAGTTCGCGGAGGCCTTCTTTGAAGAGCCAGGCGTACGAATCCTTCTGCACTTCGATCAGGTCGGGGAGCTGGAACACTTCCTTCAGTTTGGAAAACGAGGTGCGCTCCCTCATTTTCGGCACGGTACGGGTGATCTGCATACGCAGCAGGGTGGAGTGAAGGTTTTCTGCAACGACAGAAAAACCAGGGGTGAGTAAATACCCCACTCCGGGCCTCTATCAGACAGTTCAGCCAGAGGTCGGACAGTGGCGATCGCCACCATGATTTTTTGCGACGTTTACCCTTAAAAAACAAGAACTCGCCCTTACGCAGGGAGAGTGCGTGTTAGCTGTGGTAAACGGAGCGGAAAACCACGGTATTGAATTCTGCACAAGACTATCATGGGGGTTATCCCCTGTCAAGAAAAAACTGGCGAACGTGTCAAGGGGATAGATAAATCTCTATTTTGACAACATTAACAGACACAATATAAGGCTAAAACTAGGATTTAATGGGTTTCTTTGCCAGCAAGTCTTGACAAAATCTGCTCGTCATGCTAGACTGGTCGGTCAGAAAGATCCTTGCCTCGAAAGAAATGGTGGGTTCGTTCCGGCGTCGGCTTCGGCCTGCGTACGGGACACAGCCGTCATCTTGCGTGTTTTTCCGGCTTCGGCTGGAAAAGCTCATGAGGTCCGGCTGCGGAACGCTGACGCTTCGGCGTACGGCGAACCATAACCCTCCAGTTCCCTCGAGGTAACGATCCCCCGCACCACGGGGCCGCTGCTTTTCTTGGATGACTTGGAGGAGTGCTATTCCGGAAGGCCTTCAAACGCCGGAAGGAACGAGCTCACCTTCGAAGGACGATTCCGGCTTCGGCTGGAATCCTCCTCCGAGCGAGTTCGAAAGGCGTGCCGCTTCGGCGGCTTACGCCACCAACGCCTCCAAATCATCCGAGGAAAGACAGACCGGCTCATCATGAGCCGGTTTTGTCTCTTCGGAGAGCAACTTGTCCGTATTCATCGTTTCCCTACCGTTCTCTTCATCCCGAATCTCAACCGTTCTTGGCGCCGCATTGCGGCAGGAGTGTACAGTCATGTCGAATCAGAAGATGCAGTTTCCGATCGTGCTTTCGCAGGTCCTCATCAAGGACCATCTCCAGATCCGGCACCTCGATGCCTGGGAATATGCCCGGATCATGATCATCCTTAACCAGGATGGACTGAAGGCTCACAAAGAGGCTGGCCTCTACAAGAAGTGGATCGAGCTCGACCCCCCGACCATCCGCGCCGCTCTCCGAGAAGGCGTCGGAAACAAGCACCGTGCACTACGGGGAACGAACATCCACATCGACAATGTTCTGGAGCTGCTTCCCAACAGCGATGTGAAGGTACTCACCATCATCGAGAATCGCGATACGGGCACTCGTCGACACTTTGTCGACGAATTCCCTGCGAAGACGCTCGAAATGGCCTGTCTCCTTCACGACGCCTTCAACATCGGCATGCGCGTGATGCGTATCAAGCGCGATGCCGAGATGGAGGGTGCGGGCACGCTGGTAGGCAACGTGACCGACGTCATCAACGACGCCGGCCGTGAGCTGACCAAGATCGTGTTCGATCGCCGGCAAGAAGAGCAGCGCCTGAAGGCAACCGCCCAGGAACAGGAGACGCACCGGCAGGAAGAGCAGCGCAAGCGGGATGAAACCCGCGCCGCGCAGCAGCCCGTCGTCGCGACTCCGACCGAGACACCCGTCTCGGAAGCCCTGCCCGAGGAGTCGAAACCGACTCCTCCTCCCGTGGAGACCGCTCCCCAGGAGAAGCCCCGGAAGACGATGAGTCTCCGGGAAAGGCAGAGCCAAAAGCCGAAACCGGTTCAGCCTCCCGCTGAAACCGCTTCGGAAACCCCCTCGCTGGCCACCAGGCCGTCGAAGCCCCGGATGCAGACCGTCGGCAAAGGCATGGAAGGATTGGGCAACATCAAGTTGCCCGAACCGGACACGACCCCTCCGGCGGAAGCGACGTCGAACGGCGTCCGTACGACCGAGACCACCGTCTCGGAACCGACGGTCGAACCGAGCGGCACTCAGGGCTAAACCTCAACTCATTCCCGGCTGACAACAGCCGGCTCAGACAGGCACTCCACCAGGGGTGCCTTTCTATTTTTGCACTCTTTCAAAGAGTGTTTTTGTACGTTACAATGGTCCCGTAAAAACACGGTCGCATGCCACAGAAACCACGGAAGAACAACGGGAACGGAAAGAACGGCAAGAACCAGGAGAAAGGGCCGCGGCCGGATGCGCTGGAGATCAGTTCCGACACGAAGCGCGGACTTGTCACGATCGTTCTCTTGATTTTGGCGCTTCTTTTTACGCTGTCCGCCTTCGGGCTGGCCGGCGTGATCGGCGCCTATTTGAACACCTTCAACCATAAACTGCTCGGCAAGCTCTACGTGCTCCTGCCGATTTTTTTGTTATTCATCGCCGTGGGACGCCTCCGCAGCGCCTGGAAAGCGTTCGACGCCGCCGGCAAACTCGGTGCAGGGCTTTTCATCTTGATGCTCGGATCGCTCATCCATCTCTTGATGGCGCGGCCCGACGGCATCGTCTTCGGAAAGAACCTGGAAGAAGGCGGCGGCTACCTCGGGATGCTCATCAGCTACCTCTTGGAGCAGGGACTCGGTTTCTGGGGCGCTGCAATCGTGATCTCCGGCGGCTTGCTCGCCGCGCTGCTCTTGCTCCTCAAGACGTCACTTGAACGGCTCGTCTTCCCCCACCAGGCGTTCCTCGCTTTCTTGAAGAAGAAGCCGAACGAAAACGGCGGTACGATCGGCGCTTCAATGACGCAAGAAGTGAAGCCTTCCTTCGCGTCGAAAGATATGGAGGACGACGGTATTGAAG
>CAYFZV010000074.1:0-5068 GCA_964347735.1 uncultured Gammaproteobacteria bacterium | reverse complement strand
TCGCCGCCCAGTTCGCCAGCGCCCCACGACGTCAGTCCCAGGAACTTGCCCTGGCTGACTTTGGAGAAGACTTCGAGCTTGATAATCGCGCGCTCCGGAAACAGCGCCGCCGAAACGACCGCGTGTCCGGCCTCGTGATGTGCCGTATGGATCTGCTGATCAGGCGCGATACGTTCGCGCTCGACCGGCTTTTCGCCATTGAGATGCGCCGTAGCCGTCACCATACTCATGCGACAGATGGCCACGACCATGAGCGTCGCCAGGCAGATCAGGGCACCGATCACGACACTTAGCAGGGTGTGCAGGGAACCGCGTCGTTCGGACATATATACCTCCTTGTCCGTGGAACGTCTTTAAAAACTATCAACCGTGGTGTACTCGGTCAAACTGAAGAAGTGTCGTACAATACGAAAAGAGGCCGACGAGATGTCGACCTCTTGGCAGAGAGTCTAAGGAAAGAACTAGTTGTTGGAAGCGAGCTGCGTGTTGTTCGGAGTGGTGCGCAGATTGTCGCGCGATCGTGCCATCGTCGCTTTCGCGATGTTGGTGATGAACGCGCGCAAGCGTTCCGGGTCGTCGATAACGGCGCTGATTCCCTTCCAGAAGAGGTAGGCTCCAGCGTAGTAATGACCGTCATCGTTGCCGTAGTGGCGAGAGATGGCGGCGGACCAGGAACCGAGCTGTTTGTAATAACGCATCATCTCGCGTCCCATGATGATGGCGCCGCCGCAGAACGTCATCGGATCGACGTTGAGCTCGAGAGCGTCCTTCTTGATTTCTCCGGCGGAGAAATTGAAGGGGCCGCAGCAGCCGCCGTAGTTTCCGGTGGGATTTCCGTACGTGGATGTTCCACAGGAACATTGCATGGTCGCAGCGTTCCAGTTGAAACGCTTTACCAGTTCCGGCATCGCATTGATGTGAGTACAGCTTCCGCCGACTTTGCAGCGAATGTCGAGCTGTTGCTCGACGGAGCAGACATCGTTGCCTGCCGAGCCGTAGACCACGCTGGTTTCTTTGCGCCAGAGCACGTAGAGGACGTCGTATGGCGTCCCCGTGACTTTGCTGGCGTAGTCCAGGATGTCCGACGTTTGCTCGGGATACGTGACAGGATCGAAGCGCGCACAGACGGCAGCAGGATCATCCACGGAGGCCGAAACGGTTTCGGTCACCGGCGTCGAAATGGAGCCGATCTCCTTTTCCAACAGGACAGGGACAATAGGCGCTTCCGTTGCCTGCACGATCGTACGCTTTGCGACGGACACCTCCTTGTCTTTGAATGGGCCTTGAGTGATGCAGGTTATGAACAGACACCCGCACACGCAGAGAATCAATGCATCGATCGAGTGTTTCAAACGATCTCCTTTGTATAATGGGCGGTTCCGGGCGCCCCTCCTTGATCAGATGATCAGTCCGGAACATGGAATACTAGCAGAAAAGACGGTTTCTGTCAACACTATTTGACAAATATGGCCTTAAAGGAAAAAGACGACACATTAGCCAAAAAAAGCCAAATACACGGGCTGATTCGCGATTTCGGCGATTACTTGGAGATCGAGAAAAACCGTTCCAAACGCACGCGGGAGAACTACGGGTTCTATCTGGGGCGCTTTGCCGACTGGGCGCTTGAGAGGGGGATTACAAAAGCAGGCGCCGTAACACTGGATTCCGTTCGCCAGTTCCGCCTGTGGTTGAACCGATTGGAAGATGCGCGCGGGGAAGCGCTTAAAAAAAATACGCAGAACTATCATTTGATCGCCCTGCGCGCCTTTTTGAAATATTTGTCGAAGCGCGATATCGAAACCCTGGCGGCGGAGAAGATCGAGCTCGCGAAGCAGCCGGACCGCCACGTTGAATTTCTCGAACCGGAGGAAGTCCAGAAGCTGCTCGACGCGCCGATGAAAGCGCAGGGACCCGACATCGTGCGCCTGCGCGACCGCGCGATTTTGGAACTGCTTTGGTCGACCGGTCTCCGCGTTTCGGAATTGTGCAGCTTGAAATTCGAGCACATCAATTTCAACCGCAACGAATTTACCGTCAAAGGAAAGGGTTCGAAGTACCGCGTCGTCTTTTTTTCGGAAGACGCGAAAGCTTGGGTGAAAAAATACAAAGATGCGCGCAGAGACATGAGCCCGATGTTGTTCGTGAGCCACGATCGTGCCTCGGGTGGACGCGATGAAATGGCCGGACTGACGCCGCGTACCGTACAGCGCATCGTCGAGCACTATCGCCAGCTCGCCGGCATCGTGAAACACATTTCACCGCACACGCTGCGTCACTCCTTCGCGACCGATCTCCTCATGAACGGCGCCGACCTGCGCAGCGTGCAGTCCCTTCTCGGTCACGCGTCAGTCACGACGACGCAAATCTACACGCACATCACGGACTCGCATCTGCAGGAAGTTTACAAAGCGTTCCACGACAAACGGAAAAGCGGCAAGAAAAAATAAAAAACGAGCCGCGGAGACGGTTCGTTATGCGAACAGGACAAGAAGCATCGGGATCAGGAATCCCGTCAGCAGGATGCCCGTGCCGATCAGGGTTTGCGGCAGCGTGAGACGGTCCTGGCGGAGCGATACGAAACTCTTGAAGGCGTAATATCCGCCGAGAAGACCGAGGGCGCCGAAGATGCACAGGAACCAAGCGAAAATGCTGATGTGGGGATGAAGGAACGCTTTGCCGGGCGAAGTGACTGTTTCACCGTCCTTGTCGTGGTCGAGAATCGTTTCCCGCAACTTGAGCAGCATATTGCTGCGCTCGAGCTCGGTTGCGTCCTTCGGCAATGACGTCAGGTCGGTCCAGGCCTGCTCCAGGTTCTGGTGCCAGAATCGCAGGTCATTCTCGGGCGTGTAGTAGAACAGCGTGGCGTAGCCATACGTCATGCCGTGCGCCTCGATGTAGTCGAGGGCTGTGCGGAGCTCCTGTTTCGCGAGGTCGACCGACGTCGCGTCGGCGGCGCGTTTGAGATGCGCCTTGCAATCGCGATTGAAGGCCATTTCGCGGCCTTGGTACCAACCGTACACGCAGACGATCGGCAAGAGGAGAAAGAGAGCGGCAATTTTCAGCGGGCGCGGTTTCTTTGGGGGCATTCCGGATCCTTTCGATGGTCAAAGGTCTGCGGCGAATCTAGTGGAAAAGAGCGTGACTGTCAATGATGGATGAAGGTTGATAGACTGGAAGCACTATCCTTTTTGCATGACTGCACTCACAATGCTCGATTACCTTCTGCCCGCGCTTACGGCGTTTTGCGGTTTCGGCGCGACGATCGCCGCGCTCAACTTCATGCTGCTCAACAAGGGCGCCAAAATGAACGTGACCTGGGGAATGATCGCGTTCGGCGCGACCGCGATCGGCACGGCGAAACTCTTCGTCCTCCTGAAGCTCTTGATGCCGTACGTGCCCGTGCTCGAAGCGGTCGGCGCGGCGTGCCTCCTGGTGAGCGCCCTCCACGCGCGCAATTTGTACAAAAAACTCCTGAAGTAGGTATGGCCGAAGCCATCCTCGACGTCTTCGCGCTCCTGGGACGCCTTTCGGACGATTCCGTATTCACCGAACGGTTTCGCATTCGGGCTGACGAAGCATTTCTCGACAAAAGCAAAGCCAAGGAACAGCGTTTCGCCAAACTCTATCTGGAAGCGGAGGAAGAGCTCGTGCGCCAATCGAAAGGTTCGCTGACTCCGGAAGTGATCCGGCGCCAGGTGCTGGCGGCGTTCCCTGACGAGGGAGCGTATCCCGCCTTCCGTTTGCTCTTGCTGACTCCCGAACTCCAACTGCTCGCTCTGGCCTCCGCGCTCCTTGCCGCCTATGCCGAACGCAGCCGCCTGTTTTTCGGCAACCGCATCATCGCGGACATGCTGGCGCACGTGCTTGATGACACGCCATGGAAAGGCTTGAAGATCAGCATCACGCGCGGCATTCCGTATCAGGGGGATCGCATGCGCACGCTCGCGGAATGCGGAGAAATCATCGGCGCGTTGTTCGAACGCTGGTACGAACGGCTGCACGTCACACTCGGACACAAAACATCTCGCAACCTGTTCGAAAGGGCGTATCTCGACGTCGAAGACGCTTTCGGATTTCTGCCGGCGCTCAAGAATCTTCTCGGCCTGACGCCGAAAACCGTGCTCTGGGCCGAGAAGGTCAAGCTGCTTCACGAACTCGAAAAAGAAACGACGCTGCAAGCCAGAGGGCTCCGCACCGCCGATCAGGACCTGCGACGACAAGCCGAGCATCTTCAGCAAACGGTCGGTGAACTGCAAGAAACGCGCCAACAGCTCGAAGCGACCAGCCGGGCGCGCTCGGAATTCATCGACGTGGTCTCGCATCAATTCCGCACGCCGCTGTCCTCTATTCGCTGGAGCAGCGAACTCCTGGCTGACGCGCTGGCGGAGAAAAAACTCGCTCCGGACCTCCGCGAAGCGGTGGAAACCGTCCGACAGCGCAGTGTGTATCTGATCGAGACGCTCGACCGCGTCTTCGCGACGCTCGAGATTGAAACCGGAAAACTAGTCATCGACGCGAAACCCGCTTTCCTCTGGGAGCTCGTGCAGGACATCCACGACCGCGTCGAAAAAGATCTCGCGCGCCGGAAATTGAAATGGAAATTCGAGCGCACGAAGAGCCAGCTCAAGGAAATCCCGTTCGACAAGGCCAAGATCGCGTTCGCTTTGAAAATCATGATCGACAACGCGATCATGTACGGCAAAGAAGGCGATACCATCACCGTGCGCGTAGGCGACGCAGAGATCAACGGCGGCGCGTATCAGGTCTGCTCCGTGAACGATGAAGGCATCGGCCTTTCGAAAGAGCAGGCCGACCGCGTGTTTGAAAAGTTTTTCCGCGCACCGTCCGCCGTCCTGCAGGCGCCCGACGGCGCGGGACTCGGACTCTTCATCGTCAAACACGTTCTCGAAGCGCACGGCGGCAACGCTTGGGTCGAAAGCGAGGGCGAAGGCAAGGGCACGACGGCGACGATTGCGCTGCCGGTGAAATGAATCCTATAAAAAGACACCTCTCGCGAGGTGTCTTTTTGGGGCGGCCAGAGGGAATCGAACCCTCATTCGTGGAACCA
>CAYFZV010000073.1:0-5109 GCA_964347735.1 uncultured Gammaproteobacteria bacterium | reverse complement strand
ATGGAGACGTGCAGGTGAGCAGGACGGGAAAGGATCGCGCAGCCGAAAGCCTTGTTGGAAAGGACATCAAGTCATACACGGAAAATACGCTGTCTGGAAAGAAGCAGATGACCTCTACGATTCCAGGGAGGGTCCTCAACCACTGAACATACAGACGTGCTGATCGACACCCACTGTCACGTACATTTCAACGCCTTCAAGGACGACATGGATGATGTCGTCCGCGCTTCGTTGTCCGCAGGCGTGCAGATGGTCACGATCGGCACGCAGAAGGATACGAGCGCGAATGGGATCGCGTTGGCGGAAAAATACGACGGCGTGTGGGCGACGGTCGGGCTGCATCCCTCCCATATTTTTGCCGGCTACCACGACGAGGGCGAAGTGCAATTCAAATCGCGCAACGAAACATTTGATCCGGAGTATTACGGGAATCTTTTGAAACATCCCAAAGTGGTGGCGGTGGGGGAGATGGGCCTTGATTATCATTACGCGTACGAAGGTATTTCGCTCGAAGAGATGAAAGAGAAAGAAGCAGCCGCCTTCGTGGCCGGCGCGCGTCTTGCGATCGCCAATGATCTCCCGGTCGTCATTCATTGCCGTGATGCACATGAGGATCAGATCGTGCTGATCGAAAAAATTTGGGGAGCGTATCAAGAAGGCGGGCACCCGCGCGGCGTCATCCACTGCTTTACGGGCACCAAGCATGACGCGGAACGCTATTTGGCGCTGGGCTTCTTCCTGGCGTTCGGCGGAACCATCACCTATCCGCCGCGCAAATCCGATGTCGCCGCCGGCAAAGAACTGCTGACCGACGTCGTGAAGTGGGCGCCGCTCGACAAGATCGTCGTCGAAACCGATGCGCCGTATCTGACGCCCGTGCCGCACCGCGGCGAACGCAACACGCCGCTCAACGTGAAGTTCGTGGCGCAAAAAATCGCCGAACTGCGCGGCCTTTCTTACGAAGCGGTCGCCGAAGCCACGACCGCCAACGCGCGGCGATTGTTCCGAAGAATGGCGTCGTGATACGTTGAACGAAGTCCTTTTAGGAGTTCGTGATGCCGCAAAAACAGGAAAAGAAGAAGCTCCTGACCAAACGTCAGGTGAAGAGGTTGGATAATCTCATCAGGATCGTACGGGAGCGCGTCGGACAGGTCGAAGGCGCCTGCGGATTCTTTTTTGATAAGGAGGGGTACATTTGCATTCAGCACCTCGGTGCTGTCCAAGATGCGAACCTACCCCTCGAGATCGCGGGTATACCCGTTGTCGGCATGCCGATACCCCGTAGGTACATCCAGGCTGTCATCTCAATAAGACGCTCGTCTTAATGGCCAACAATCGGCCATTTTTATTTTGTTGGCTAACTTTAGCCTAAAAAAGATACCCACCGTTGACGTCGCTCGGACCATCTAATAGACTGGCGGCGTCTTGTATCCACAAAGGTATGTCGATCGACAACGGCACGCGCGCCTACTATCTGTTCGGCCTGCGCATCATGGCTGACTTTGGCGCAACCTTGGCCGTGCCCGCCGTCCTGGCTGCCTTGATCGGCCCGAAGCTCGACGTGCGCTGGGGTTCAAAGCCCTACGCGCTGATCGCGAGCCTCGCGCTCGCCTTCGGTCTCTCTGCCCTCATGATCCGCCACAAAGCCTCCGCCTACGGAAAGGAATACCAGAACCTCGTGAACCGCTATGACCATCCCGCCGATCGCCGCTGAACCGATTTTCCACCTGGGGTCGTTTCCGATCACCAATTCGCTGATCAACGCCTGGATCGCCGTCGGGTTGTTCGTGCTCTTCGCCGTTTTCGTGCGCGCCAAACTGACCTCCGGCACCCCGAATCGTTTCCAATCGGCCGTCGAAGGCCTGCTCGAATTCCTGCTCGGCTACGTCGACGGCGTGACCGGCGACCGCGCCAAATCCAAAAAATTCCTGCCGCTCGTCGGCTCGCTGTTCCTGTTCATCCTGGTTTCAAACTGGCTGGGCTTGATTCCCGGCGTCGGCAGCGTCACCCGCACGATCGAACTGCACGGCCACATCGAGAACGCGCCGATTTTCCGGCCCGCCAACGCGGACCTGAATCTGACCCTGGCGATGGCGCTTCTCACGGTCATCGTTTCGCACTTCGTCGGCATGATCACCGTCGGCTTTTTCACGCATTGGAACAAATTCATTGCGCTCGGCACGATCGTGAAGGGCTTCAAGAAAGGCGGCGTCAATATCCTGGTCGGACTCGTCGAAGCGGCTGTCGGCGTGATCGAGCTCGTTTCTGAAGTCGCCAAGGTCGTCTCGCTCTCGCTGCGTCTCTTCGGTAACATCTTCGCGGGCGAAGTGCTGATCACGGTCATGTATTCCCTGATCTCCTACGTCGTACCGCTGCCGTTCATGTTCCTGGAACTGATCGTCGGCGTCGTGCAAGCCTCCGTCTTCGCGATGCTGACGCTCGTGTATCTCACGATTCTCTCCGAAAAGCCGCACGGCCACGAGGAAGAGCACCACGAAGATGCGCTCGGCGAGGCGCACGGCCTCCAGCCGCAGCCTGCCAAAGCTTCCTAAGAGGAGGCCTTCAGCTCCCGACGATGCGTCGGTGTCTGAACTCTCACTCTTAGTCGGATCGGACGCGACGTTAAACCCCACCCCGTCGACCGAAGATCCCACCACACTTCATATGGACGCAGAAAGCACGCGCCTCCTCGCCAAAGGTCTGACCATGGCGATCGGCGGCATCGGTCCGGCGCTCGCGATCGGACGTCTCGTCGGCAAAGCCATGGAAGCCATCGGCCGCAATCCGGAATCCGCCGGAAAGCTGTTCGTCCCGATGCTCCTCGGCGCCGCCTTCGCGGAAGCCATCGCCATTTACTCGCTCGTCGTCGTCTTCACTCTCTAATCCAGAGTGCAGATCACAGGACCCGACGCTCGGGTCCTGAAACCTGAACTCTGAACCCTATGACTCCCGAAGCTGCACACGCCGTCACCGAAGTCGCCAACGAATCCGTTCTCGGAGCGCTCGGCGTCAATTGGAAATTGTTCGTCGCACAGCTGGTCAATTTCAGCGTGGTCCTCTTTGTCATGTGGAAATGGGTCTACAAGCCGCTTCTGAAAGTGATCGACGCCCGCACCGCCAAAATCGATAAGGGCTTGCAAGACGCCGAAGCCGCCGCCGCAGCCAAGAGCGGCGCGGAGAAAGCCTCCGAAGAGGCGATCCTCATGGCACGGCGCGAAGCCCAGCGCATTCTCGAAGCATCGCAGAAAGAATCCGAGACGCAGCGTTCCGAAATGAAAGCCAGGACGCAAGCCGAACTCGCGACGCTGATCCAGCAAGGCAAAGAAGCGCTGGCGTCTGAAAAAGAAAAGATGGTCCGTGATGCGCGCGCCGAAATCGCAGAGCTCGCGGTCGAAGCCGCCAAGGTGGCGCTCGGCGGAACCATGACGGAAGCGCAGAAAAAGGCGCTGCTCGAAGAAGCGACCGCGCATCTCAAAGACTGATATGGCGAGCACTGCCCAGACCTACGGAACAGCGCTGTATCAATTGACGACGGGACTCTCGGATAAAGACGCGAAGCACGCGCTCGAAACGTTCGTCGAACTCCTGGCTGCGCGCCACGAACTCGAGCTCGCGCCCAAGGTCATCGAAGCCTTCGAACGCGCGGCCCGCAAAGCCGAAGGCATCCGCGAAGTCAGCGTCGCATCCGCCGAAGATCTCACGGCGCATCACAAGGAAAAGTTGGAAAAGACTTTCGCCAAAGCGCTCGGCAGCGATGTCGATATGCATTGGAAAACAGACCCTTCGCTCATCGCCGGTGCCGTCATCCGGTACGACGACATCCTCCTCGACGCCTCCCTCAAGGGACGCCTCGATCGCCTGAAACAGCAACTCATCTGATATGGCCACGAAAGATTTCATCATCGAAACACTGAAAAAGCAGATCGCCGGCGCTTCCGTCGACGCGCATGCCGAGAAAGTCGGCACGATCGTCGAATCCGGCGACGGCGTCGTCCGCATGTCCGGCCTGACCGAAGCCATGTCTTCGGAAATGCTTGAGTTCCCGGGACCGGACGGCAAGGAGCCGACCTACGGCGTGGCGCTCAACCTCGAAGAGGAAACCGTCGGCGCCATCGTCCTCGGCGATGCCAAGCATTTGAAAGAAGGCGACACCGTCCGCTCGACCGGCAAGATTTTGTCGATCGACATTTCGGACGCCTACATCGGCCGCGTGGTCGATCCGCTCGGCCGTCCGCTCGACGGCAAGGGTCCGATCAAAGGTGGCAAGCTGTATCCGATCGAAAAAGTCGCTCCGGGCGTCGTCACGCGCGAACCGGTTTCGGTTCCGCTCCAAACGGGCATCAAAGCCATCGACGCCATGGTTCCGATCGGTCGCGGTCAGCGCGAGCTCATCATCGGCGACCGCCAAACGGGTAAAACCGCGATCGGCGTCGACACGATCATCAACCAAAAGGGAACCGGCGTCATTTGCGTCTATGTCGCGATCGGCCAGAAAGAATCCAAGATCGCCCGCATCAAGGCCAAGCTCGATGAAGCGGGTGCGATGGACTACACGATCATCGTCGTGGCCGGCGCGTCCGATCCGGCTTCGCTCTCGTATCTCGCACCGTACGCCGGCGCCGCGATCGGCGAATTTTTCATGGACCAGGGCAAGGACGCGCTCGTCGTCTATGACGACCTCTCGAAGCACGCCTGGGCCTACCGCCAGATCTCGCTGATTCTCCGCCGCCCGCCGGGCCGCGAAGCGTATCCGGGCGACGTGTTCTATCTCCACTCCCGCCTGCTCGAACGCGCCTGCCGCCGCAACGAGGAACACGGAGGCGGTTCGCTGACGGTGCTTCCTATTATCGAAACGCAAGCCGGTGACGTCTCGGCGTACATTCCGACGAACGTCATCTCGATCACCGACGGCCAGATCTATCTCGAATCCGATTTGTTCTACCGCGGTATCCGTCCGGCCGTGAACGTCGGCTTGTCGGTCTCCCGCGTCGGCGGTGCCGCCCAGACGAAAGTCATGAAGAAAGTCGCCGGCCGCCTGCGCCTCGACCTCGCCCAGTACCGCGAGCTGGCGGCCTTCGCGCAGTTCGCCTCCGACCTCGACGAAACGAC
>CAYFZV010000072.1:3884-5217 GCA_964347735.1 uncultured Gammaproteobacteria bacterium | reverse complement strand
CGTCGTAACAAGGTAACCGAGTTGATCGAGATCGAGTTGGCCTTTGAACAGTGCCGTGTTCGGCACGTGGCCGATCGCGGCGAAGAGGCCGTCAAGTTTCATTTCGGATTCCTCGTTCGTGACGACGTTCTTGATTTTGATGCCGGTGACATGCCCCGCTTCGACGCCCAGCACTTCCGTGACTTGGACGTTTTCGACGAAGGAGATTTTCGGGTTGTTGCGCGCGCGATCAAGCATCGGTTTCGATGCCTTGAATTTGTCGGTGCGATTCAAAATCGTGACCTTCGTCGCGAACTTGGTGAGGAAGGTCGCTTCTTCCATGGCGGAGTCTCCCCCGCCGACAACCGCGACTTCTTTTCCTTTGAAGAAGAAGCCGTCGCAGGTGGCGCAGGCCGACACGCCCTTGCCGACGAGCGCGGTTTCCGAAGCGAGACCGATACGGCGCGCCGAAGCGCCCGTCGCGATGATGACGGTTTCCGCTTCATAGGCGTTGCGGTCCGTCGTGATCTTGAACGGCTTCGAAGAAAAATCGACGGCCGTGACGGTTTCGTCGGAAACGCGCGTGCCGAACTTCTCGGCTTGCGCTTTGAGTTTGATCATCAAATCAGGACCGAGCACGCCGTCTTCGGCGCCCGGCCAGTTTTCGACTTCGGTTGTGGTGGTGAGTTGTCCGCCCGGTTGAGGACCGGCGAACAGGAGCGGTTTCAAATCAGCGCGCCCGGCATAGATGCCGGCGGTGTAGCCGGCCGGGCCCGCGCCGATGACAATGAGGCGTTCGGTCACATCTGCGCCGTCAGTTTTTCAATCAGCTTTTCCTTGGCGGTGACGCCGACCATCTGTTCGACGGGCTCTCCGCCCTTGAAAATCATCAGGGTCGGGATGCTCATGATGCCGTATTTCGGCGGCGTGTCCTGGCTTTCATCGACATTCATCTTGGCGATTTTTACCGGCTTGCCTGCCATTTCTTTCTCCAATTCTTCGACGATCGGACTCATGATCTTGCATGGACCGCACCAGGGCGCCCAAAAATCCACAAGGACCGGCACGTCGGATTTCAGCACTTCGGCTTCGAAATTCGCGTCCGTCAAAATGTTTTGCATAAGAGGTGAAATTTAGAATCCGAGCTGTTTGTCGCGTTTCTCTTCCGAGTATACCTCAAGCACGTCGCCGAGTTGAATCGCCTGTCCTTTGCCTTCGAACCGAATACCGCACTCCTGGCCGCCGAAGACTTCTTTGACGGATTGTTTCTGGGTTTGGAGATCGGAGATCTTGCCGGTCGCGATCGGTTCGCCCGCGCGGAAGACCTGTGCCATGGCGCCCTTCTCGAGCTTTC
>CAYFZV010000072.1:0-3874 GCA_964347735.1 uncultured Gammaproteobacteria bacterium | reverse complement strand
CCGTCGGTGACGATGCCGCCGACGATCTGGCCGTCCTTGCCACTCTTGAAGACGCCGCGGATCTCGAGCTTGCCGAGATCGGTGCGGATGACTTCGGCTTTGAGTTTTTTCTTGAGTTCTTCTTTCACGTCGTTCAGCAGGTCGTAAATGACCTTGTACTGGCGGATCGGGATGTTTTTCGTGTTGGCGGCGCTGGCGGCGGAGGTGGTGGGAGCGACGTGGAAGCCGAGGACCATGGCGCCGTTCGATTCGGCGCTCAAAATATCGGCGTCGGTGATGTTGCCCAAACCTTTGCCGACGACTTTCACGCCGACTTCGGGATGCGTCATGCGCTCAAGCGCGCCCATGATGGCTTCGAGCGAACCGAGCACGTCGGCGCGGATGATGACGTTCGTCCACTGCTTTTCAGCGGCATTTTCCTCGCCCGAAGACGAAGCGGACGTCGAGACGGTCGATTGCGTCGTGCTCTGCGCGTGCTTGACCGTCTTCCAATCGGTCAGGTCTTTGACGCGTTCCGGCACTTCCATCACGTCGCCGACGGTCGGCGCGAGCTTGAAGCCGAGGATCTTGACCGGCATGCCCGGCGGGGCTTCTTCGACGTTTTCGCCGATGAAGTTTTTCATCGCGCGCACGCGGCCGTAATTCACGCCGCCGATGCCGGCGACGTCGTTCTTCTTGAGCGTGCCGCCCTGAATCAAAACGGTCGCGACCGGGCCCTCGCCTTTGTCGACGTGCGATTCGATGATCGTGCCGATGGCGCGGCGTGCGGGGTTCGCGCGGATCTTGTCTTTTTCCAAATCAGCGACGAGCAAAATCGTCTCGAGGAGCCCGTCGATACCTTGCTTGCCTTTGGCGGAAATCGGGACCATGACGGTCTTGCCGCCCCAGTCTTCCGGCACCATGCCGAGATCGGAGAGTTGGCGTTTGACCTGGTCGGGGTTGGCGTCGGCCTTGTCCATCTTGTTGATGGCGACCACGTACGGCAATTTCGCCGCTTCGATGATGCGGACGACTTCGACGGTTTGCGGCTGGACGCCGTCATCGGCGGCCACGACCAAAATAGCGACGTCGGCCACGCGGGCGCCGCGCGAGCGCATCATCGTGAAAGCTTCGTGACCCGGCGTATCGATGAAGGTGATCTTGCGACCATTCTTTTCGGCTTGGTACGCGCCGATGTGCTGCGTGATGCCGCCCGATTCGCCCTTGGCGACGGCCGAGACACGGATCGTGTCGAGCAAGGTCGTCTTGCCGTGGTCGACGTGGCCCATGACGACGACGACCGGCGGGCGCGGCTGCAAATTGGCTTCGTCTTCGTTCAAGACGGACTCCTTCAAGGAATCGAGCGCGTTTGAAACCGTTTCTTCCTTCTGGGTGTCGGATTCTTTGATGGCTTGATAGCCCAAATCTTCGGCGGTGACGGCAGCCGTGTCGAAGTCGATGCGCTCGTTGATGGATGCCAAGATGCCGCCCTTCATCAGCTCGCGGATGACGTCGGTGGCGGGGCGCTGGAGTTTGTCGGCCAGCTCGCGGATCGTGATGGACGGGGGCAACGAGATCTTGCGGTCAGCCGTGACTTCGCCGGCTTGAATCTTGCGGCGCAGTTCCATTTTGGCCTTTTCGTCGGAGAGCTGCTTTTGGCGCCAGGCGAACTCCTGCCAGCGGCGGATGATGCGTTCACCCTCGCGCTGGTCGACCTTAATAGCCTTGCGGCCGATGTCGAAGCCGAGGACGGGCAGCTTTTGGCGGAGTTCTTCCGGGGTGACGCGCAAACGGCGCGCAAGTTCAGTGATGTTCATGGTATTTGGGAGCGTACGCGTAAAATATGGGCCTGTCAATAAAAAAGCCCCGCACCGAAGCGCGAGGTTATGTGTCGTCCGAATCGGGCTTGATCAAGGCCTTCATACGCTCTTTGGCCTTGGTTTTCACCTCATCTTCCGCTTGCTTCCGATTTTCCTCTTCTTCGCGCCGCATGTGGGCGAGAACCAAGTCGACCTCGGGACCGTAATCAGGCTCATGCTTGGCCAGATTCAGATCGAGCTCCTGGATGTAGAGTTCCATGCTCGCATCGATGGCCACGCGATCCTTTTCAGCCCGTGCCGGAAGTTCGGCGCGGATCAAGGAGTCATGCGGCAGCGGTAGCCAGTCGAAACCCGGAAGATCCTTTCTGCGGTCGTCGAACGGATCGGCTTCTTCGAGGCGGTCATTGAAGCGCTCCATGGACTCGAGCCTCTTCGTTCCGAACCGCTCCTTTACGTAGATGTCCTCGAGCACGCGCAACACGTGGATGAGTCGCGGGCGGTACTCGCCCAGAAACCCGAGAATCTTGTAAGCTGCGGCGGTTTCCTCGGACGTGGCTTCGTGCCCATTGAGCGTCTCGGCACATGCATCGAAACGCGCGTTGTATCCCTTGAGATAATGCACGAGTCGCCAGGCGCTGCGCACCCACAGGTTGTAGAACTCCCTGACATAGGGAGTCTCGCCGTTCAGAAGCGCCGCTTTTCCCGTCATATGCGCGGCGGCATACAACATGAATTTGCGGACTTCGACGACAGCCTGGTTGTCGGAAGCGTGCGCGTTGCGCCGGATCCGAAACGTCTCGTAGACGCTTTTACCGATCGCGGTGCAAACGCCGATGACAGTGCCGATCACGGGATAGCCCGCGAGTACGCCGGTCAAAGCCACGGAACCCGCGACTGTGAAGTCCGGCACGCGGTCCCGGATACCATGGCGCTTGACGTTGTTGGCGATGGCGACGACCAAGTTGCGCTGTTGCTCGAAAATGATCTCTTCGAGCAGGTCGTATCCATGTCGGACGTGCAGGTCATGCCACTCGATCGGAGTGATGGGAGGCCCCGTGAAGGGCGGATTGTGCGGCCCCTCGTTCCCGGGGGGCTCTTCTTCCCCTTGAGAACTCATGGGCTGACTCCTTGTTGTCGGAAGGTACGTTTCGGGCTAGTCTCAACCTAGCATTTATAAACGACGTGTCAATATGGAAGGCGCTACCAACCCCTCCGGATTCCTCTTGATCGACAAACCCATCGGACCGACGTCGCACGATATCGTGGACACGGTTCGGCGCGCTTTGCATACCCGGAAAGTCGGCCACGCAGGTACGCTCGACCCGTTCGCGTCGGGGCTCTTGATTCTGGCCGTCGGAAGCAAGACAAAGGAACTTTCAAAATTCGTCGGGCTCGATAAGGCCTACGAAGCGACCCTGCGCTTCGGCGCAACGAGCGACACGATGGACCGAACCGGCAAGATCGAACAAAAAGAGTGTGCGGGGATTTCGAAAGAAGAACTTGAGGCCGTTTTGAAAAAATTCCGCGGCGAGATCGACCAGGTACCGCCGATGTATTCCGCCAAGAAAATCGGAGGGAAAAAATTGTACGAGCTGGCGCGCGAAGGAAAAGAGGTCGAGCGCAAGCCTGTGTGCGTGACGATTCACGAATTGGAGCTTGTTTCGTTCGCATGGCCGACAGCCGTAGTACGTACCCGTGTCTCTTCCGGTACGTACATCCGCGCGCTCGCTGACGACATCGGAAAGATGCTCGGCTGCGGCGCGTATTTGGAAGAATTACGACGCACGGCGATTGGCTCATATAAAGTGGAGGATGCATCGCGTTCTCACGAAACCTTGACGCCGAAGCTTGAGTTGCTACCCTGACGCCATCGGAGGAGATCATCGTGCAAGAACATCGGTTATTGGAAGCCTGCCGAGCGACCAGTCAGGCGTATGCGCTTTACAACCGAAGACGAACGAAGCATCGAGCGAGAGAGGGCGTGCTGTCGCTCAATCGCGTGAAAAGTGCGTGCGTGTACCGAGCACGAGCTTTCGCGAAAGCTCTGGCGCCGAACCTGCATGACAGGTTCCTCA
>CAYFZV010000071.1:0-5268 GCA_964347735.1 uncultured Gammaproteobacteria bacterium | reverse complement strand
GACGAGGTGGGCGCGTTCTTCATGGTCGACATGGCGCACTTCGCCGGACTCGTGGCCGGCAAAGCTTTCCCGAATCCGGTGCCGTTTGCGGACGTCGTAACGACGACGACGCACAAGACGCTCCGCGGTCCGCGCGGCGCGATGATCCTGTGCAAAAAAGATTTTGCCAAAAAAATCGACTCGGCTGTCTTCCCCGGTATGCAGGGCGGGCCGCTCGAGCACGTCATCGCCGCCAAGGCCGTAGCGTTGGGCGAAGCGCTGAAGCCGGAATTCGAAACATACCAGCAGCAGGTCGTGAAAAACGCCCGCGCACTCGGCGCTTCGCTCGTCGGCGAAGGCATCCGCATCATCACGGGCGGCACCGACAACCACATGCTCATCGCCGATCTGACGGAACTCGGCATCACCGGCAAGCCCGCCGTCGAAGCGCTTGATCTCGCGCGCATCTACACCAACATGAACATGATTCCCTACGATCCACGCAAACCGATGGATCCGTCGGGGCTGCGTCTCGGTACGCCGGCGCTCACGACGCGCGGCTTGAACGAATCCGACATGCAGATCATCGGTACCCTGATCGCCAAAACGCTCAAGCAGCCGCACGATGAAACGGTGTGCGCGGAGATCCTGCACACCGTCGCAACGCTCGCCGAAGCACACCCGATCTATCCTGACTGGAAGGCATGACAAAACTGATTGACGGCCGCGCGGAAGCGTTGAAAATTCGCGCTGCGATCGCCGGAGAAATTTCACAACGCGGATTCCGTCCCGGCCTGGGCGTCGTTTTGGTCGGCGACGATCCGGCTTCGCACCTGTACGTGACGCTCAAGGAAAAAGCCTGCGCCGAGGTCGGTATTTTTTTCGAACGCCGGCATTTTCCGACCGAGGCCGCGCAAGAAGACATCATCGCCGCAATTGAGGCTTTCAATCAACGAGAGGACATCGACGCGCTCTTGGTACAACTGCCACTGCCTCCGCACATGGACGCCGACACGGTCGTGGCCGCGATGGATCCACGGAAAGACGTCGACGGATTCCATCCGGAAAACCTGCTTGCCTATCTGGAAGGCTCCGGCTCACTGCCCGGTTTGGTCGAAGCGATTTCCTTGCTGCTCGACACGGCTGACGCCCCGAAGCATGGACTGGCGTGCGTCCTGGCAAACAGCGCCGTTTTTTCCGCGCCGGTCGAGACAATGCTTTCGCGACGCGGCCTTGAAGCGACGGAAGACGCGCTCGCAGCTGACGTGGTCGTCACCGCAGTCGGCAAGCCCGCCTCGCTGACGGGCACGATGATCAAACCCGGCGCGATCGTGATCGACGTGGGCACCACGCGCATCGACGGAAAAACGGTCGGCGACGCCGACGCGGCGAGCCTCGAAAATGTGGCGCGCGCGCTGACCCCGGTTCCCGGCGGCGTCGGGCCAATGACCGTGGCGATGCTGCTCAAAAAAACTTTGGAACTCGCAAAACAACGACGCCAATAAAAAAGCTCCGCCATCCAATGATGGCGGAGTCTTCGTTTCAGAGTTTCTTGAGCGGACGCATGCTCGTGGACGTCACGCGATTCCGACCGGCGCCTTTCGAGAGATACAGGCACGTATCGGCGGTCTTGAGCAGGCTCTCCGGCGTATCTTTGCTTGCCGGATCGAACGTAGCGCAACCAATCGAGATCGTCACGTCCAGCATGATTTGCTGATCGTCGTGCGGACCTCTTTTGGCGGCGACAGGCGCGGCACAGATGATCTGCCGCACTTCTTCAGCCAGCCTCGCAGCATCGATCTCATCGACGGGGATCATCGCGACAAACTCTTCGCCGCCGATCCGTACGACCAGATCGTGTTTCCGTCGCAACACCCGACTGATCCGACGGGCGACCGTCTTGATCACTTCGTCGCCGACCGCGTGCCCGTGTTCGTCATTGATCCGTTTGAAGTGATCGATGTCGAACATCAGGAGCGAAAGCGGCGTAGCCGTGCCGGTTTTTTCGTGCGTGCGCTTACGGTCATCAATGCCGCGTTCGAGTGCGCGAATGAGCGTCTTGCGCCGCCACAGGCCCGTCAAGTCGTCGCGATTGACGGCGTCGACATCGATGATACCGACGTGCAGCCACGGTTCGCCGGCGTGATCGAGACCGTACGTTACGGTCACGAGCACGTCGATCGTCCCTTTCTCCGCCGATTGGAGGATGGCCACGACTTTGCGGCGAAACAAGACCGTGACGATGCTTCGCTTGGTGCGAATGACCGCCGTGTTCTCGTCGCGCATAACCTTGGTCAGATCATCGCGCAACTCCTGGCTGAACGTCCGCGGCGCTTTACGCGGTCCCGAGTCATCTTCCGAAGAGAGCATGTGAAGCCTCGGATCATAGAGCCGATCGAACACGAGCGCGTAGATGTTTCCATCGACGTCGTCCGCAGGGCAGACGATTTGCATCGGATCGCTCAAGCGTTTGATCTTGCCGTCTCGGGGATTCGCAAGGAACACCGCGGCGTGTAGGCCCTCGGTGACCATGGCATCAAGGCCGTTGTCCCAGTACTCCAGGAGCAAGCTCTTGTAGTCGCTTTCCAGACGCGCGTTTTTGGCGCGCTCTTCGAGCAGGAGCTTTCTCAGTTCTGCGGGGTCATCAGGCACGGCCGTCGCGTCGTTCGCCGGACTGCCGATGGCAATCGCCACCGTCTCTTTTCCTGGCGTCATGCCGTCCTCCTTGTGAAGTGTGATCGTTTTACCTTAAAAGGAACTGTCTTGATGCGCTGAAGCTATCAGAAAAAACCCGTTTTGTCAAGGGTTCTTCGATCAGGATCTTCCAAAAATGGCGTAGGCGGCGCCGACGGCGTAGGCCAACATCAGCACATAGACCAGTCCGTTCGGAATACGGAGAACCCGACCCGATTGTGCGCGTTTGATTTTCAGATACATCATGGCCACGAACATGCCTTCGACACCCAGAAGAACAGCACCAATCAGCTCCAAAATGCGTCCAAAACTGCGAACGCCTGCCAGATACAGCAGAAACGGCAATCCGGCGGCGGCCAGACCAGCGAGCAACGGCCGCACTTTGAAATCCTGGCGGAATTGTTTGTGCAAATAATCGGTAAAAACGATGTACGACGTCAGGATGGAGAAGAAGCCGGCGATCGCGCCGATCAAAGGCAGCGAGCCGCCGAATTTGGCATTGAGGCCGCCGATGGATTCCGGCGTGACATTGGGACCGAGCGCACCGACGACGGCCGTCACGAACAGGATCGTCAAACCGACGGCCATGAGCGTTCCGACGACGACGCTTCTCCGTACTTTGCGCGCATCACCGCCGACGATATCCCGTACTTCCGTAACCGCCGTCAAACCGCCATAGGCGAACAGCACGATGCCGTACGGCAGGAGCGCCTTGTCCATATGGAACGTCGCGAGGTGTTCGGTGCGGAAGGCCGTCAAAGCGATGAACGCCAAAAGCGAAATCGATCCCATCTCGATCAGCGTCATCCAGAAATCGACGCCAGATAAGAACGCAGTGCCTCTGCGGACCACCAGCACGCCGAACAGGAAGAGCAGCGCGCCCCCCCAGAACGACGAAGCCGGCAACGAGCCGCCCACGATCTGCGAAATGAATAAGCCGCCGAGAATGAGGTAGGCCAGGCTCGCGCCGAACAAGCCGATGATGGACGAGAGCGCTTCTAAACGTTCCGCCCAAGGACCGAGATGGATACGGACATAGCCGATCAAGCGGTGCTGACCCGGCGTCGCCATTACGACCTCCGCGTACATGAGGTGCGTGAGGAGGACCGTAATGGCCAGCGCGATCATCCAAAAGAGTCCGGGCAGATAGCCGGATTTTTGGATGATATAGGGCAAGCCGAAGATGCCCGCGCCGACGATCGTGCCGAAGAGCACGAACGAAGCGCGGAAGCTTGAACCGGTGCGCCGAGCGCGCGACGTTTCCGACATATGCGCACATTCTATCATATTTTGACTTCCGGAGAACGGAGGGCTACGGTGAATGGACGTCTTCCTCAAGGAGGTCTGGCGTGACAAAACGCGTTCATTCGATCGTGCTGGTCCCGGGATTCTTGGGAGGTACTTTTTCCTTGGCTCCGCTTCGTGACGAACTGTGTTCGCGAAGCTTCGATGCGTTCTACTGGAAACGCGCGCCGATTGTCTATCGTCATCCCCTCGCCTTTTACGGCGAACGGCTGGCGAGAGACGCGCTGGCCGTGCGACAGGACACCGACGCGCCGCTCACCTTGTTCGGTTGGTCGCAGGGCGGTCTCGTCTGCATCTCGGCCCTGCAATGGTTGTCGAAGGAATACAGAAATCCCCACGACATCGTCGGCAAGGTCATGGCCTTCGGTACGCCGTTCAATGGCACGTGGGTCGCGCATCCCGCCGTCCTTTTCGACCATCTTTTCGGACTCAACGCCCGGGAACTGCGCCGCGGACACAAGACACTTTCTGGCCTGATCGAATTCCTGCACGCTCCGCGTGCCTGGCGCTTTCATGCCATCCACGGCACCCGTGACATGCTTGTCTCGGCGAAGCAGATGGAGCTCAAGCCGGAGTGGTGCCACAAAGGCCCGTACGACCACCTGGCCCCCATCTATGATCCGCACCTGTTCGATCTTATCCACAGGCTCGTCGTCGCGCCCTGAACCGGGGCGCATTTCTTTTTGACGGTGCCAGCCCCTTCACGTACGATAGGGCCACTATGACAGCTTCCGGCGACCGCAAGCCCGAATTCGTCCCGCCTCATAACTATGAAGCGGAGGCCGCCGTCCTTGGATCGATCCTGATCGATAAGGAAGCGATTTTGCGCGTGGCCGACATGGTCACGCCGGAAGATTTTTACCGTGAGAGCCACGCCGCGATTTTCGATTCGATGCTGGCTCTGTACGCCAAGTCGGAGCCGATCGATCTTATTTCTCTTTCCGACCGCTTGAAGGAAGGCGACAAGCTCGAGCGCTGCGGCGGCCAGACGTATCTCGCCCAGCTCGCCGAGTCCGTGCCGACGGCCTCGCATGTTTTTCATTACGCCAAGATCGTCCAGCGTGACGCCACGTTGCGTCGCCTGATCGGCGCCTCGCACGAAATCGCCCGCATGGGTTTCGACGGCGGCGAAAACGACAACGTCGAAGCATTGCTCGACCAGGCCGAACAGCGCCTGTTCGGCGTTTCGCAAAAACATCTCACGCAGAATTTCGTCCCGATCCGCAGCGTCTTGAACGAAGCCTTCGACCGCATCGACGAGCTCCACCGCGAAAAGGGCAAGTTGCGCGG
>CAYFZV010000070.1:0-5328 GCA_964347735.1 uncultured Gammaproteobacteria bacterium | reverse complement strand
TTTTGTCATTCCGGGCGAAACGGTCGAGGGCGTTTTCGTCGGCCGCAAGCAGGGTATCGCCAAAATGGCGGAGATCCAGGTACTCGAAGCTTCGCCGGATCGCGTGAAAACGGAATGCCCGCACGCGGGCATCTGCGGCGGCTGCGCCTGGCAGCACGTCCGCTACGAACGACAGGTCGAGGAGAAGCGCAAGATGGTCGCCGAAGCGCTTGCTCCGGTCGGGGTGGAGGTATCCGAGATCGTGCATGCCGAAGAGAAATTCCGGCATCGCAACCGGATGGATTTCGTGTTCGGTCCGAACGGCGAACTCGGCTTGAAAGAACCGGGACGCTGGGACCGGCATCTGGATCTCACGACGTGCCTGCTGCTCTCGCCCGAAGCGACCGACGTCTTGAACGCGGTCCGCACCTGGGTCGCCACCACGTCGCACACGCCCTGGGACAACCGTCGGCATGAAGGTTTCCTGCGGTACGTCGTCATCCGCGAAGGCAAGTTCACGAACGAACGCCTGGTCACGCTCGTGACCGCGCAGGGTGAACTCGAGAAAAAGGACGAGCTGATCGCCGCTGTCTCACCCTTCTGCACCTCGCTCGTGCACGGCATCAATCCCCTCCCCACCGACATCTCGCTCGCGTCGGAACTCCGCCCGCTCAAAGGAGAAGCTCTGCTGCGCGAAAAGATCGGCGACGTCACGTATCGCATCCATCCCAACGCTTTTTTCCAGACGAACAGCCGCATGGCCGGCCGCCTGCTCGAACGCGTGCGCTCTCTCGTTCTTGCCGGACCGCATGAGCGCCTCCTCGATCTCTACTGCGGCGGAGGTTTCTTCTCCCTCGCGCTCGCGAAGGATGTCGGTTCCGCACTCGGCGTCGAGCTCGATCCGCAAGCGATCGCCGAGGCCGAAATGAGCGCGAAGGAAAACGGGATCGGAAACGCGCAGTACCGCGCCGAAGCCGCCGAAAAACTTTCCTGGGAAACGGAACGACCCGACATCGTCATCGTCGATCCGCCGCGCAGCGGTCTGCACCCCAAAGTGAAAAAGACACTGCTTGAAAAGCGGCCGCCGCGCATCGTCTACGTCTCCTGCAACTACCGCACGCTCGCCATGGACTTGAAAGACCTGCTCACCGCCTACCGCGCGGAACCGGCTGTGTGCGTCGACCTGTTCCCGCATACGCCCCATATTGAAACAGTGGTACACTTAACCTCGCTATGAAAGTCGGATTCGTCGCCCTCGTCGGGCGCTCCAACACCGGAAAATCCACGCTCGTGAACGCGCTCGTCGGCACCAAGGTCGCGATCACGACGCCGAAACCGCAAACCACGCGCCAAGCCATCCAAGGCGTCCTCCACGGCGAGGAAGGCCAGATTATTTTCGTCGACACGCCGGGCATTTTCCGCAAACGCCGCGACCTGATGACTTCGCACATGAACCAGGCCGTTAAAGGCGCGCTGGAAGGTGTCGACCTCGTGCTTTACGTGGTCGATCCGACGCGCGCGATCGGCGAAGAGGAAGAGGACATTCTGAAACTCATCAAGGACATCAAAGCGCCGAAACTGCTGATCATCAACAAGATCGACGAACCGAAAAAGGCCTATATCGACGACTTCCGCGCGCTCGCGCAGGACTTCGATGAAATGATCGAAATTTCCGCGCTCAAGGGCACGCATCTTAAAGCGCTCATCAAGGGCATTTACGCGCGCTTGCCGGAAGGCGAAGCCGTGTATCCCGATCACCAGATCACCAACGTCGACAGCAAAACGTGGTACGGCGAACTGATCCGCGAGAAGCTGTTCATGTCGCTCTACCAAGAGGTGCCGTACACCACGACCGTCGAAGTCGACGAAATCGAAGCCCGCCCGTCGAAAAACGGAAAAGAGATGATCTACGTCAAAGCGCGCATCCTTACGGACAACGATCAGCACAAGCGCATGATCATCGGCGCGGCCGGCACCATGATCCGCAAAGTCGGCACGATGGTCCGGAAAGAACTCGAACAGATCCACGGCAAACCCGTTTTCCTCGATCTCGAAGTCGTGACCGATCCTCACTGGCCCGAACGTCTGCAGTAAACGCGCCACGTGGCGCGACAGGCGCCGTCGGGGGTATACTGGAGGCATATGGAACACATGAAGGAGGATTTTTCCGACGAGTTCGGCTGGCGCATTTTCCGCATCATGGCGGAATTCGTCGACGGTTTTCAGCTGATCCGTACGCTGCATAAGACCGTTTCGTTTTTCGGCTCCGCGCGCTTCGACGAGAACGACCATCACTATAAAGAAGCGCGTGATCTCGCACAGAAGCTGGGCAAGGCTGGCTATACGGTCGTGACCGGAGGCGGCCCCGGCATCATGGAGGCCGGTAACCGAGGTGCCATGGACGTAAAAGCGCCGTCCGTCGGGCTGAACATCGAACTGCCCGCCGAGCAGCGCCTCAACCCGTACACGACGCGCTCGCAAGGTTTCCACTATTTCTTCACCCGCAAGGTGATGCTCTCGTACGCCGCCCAGGCCTACATCTTTTTCCCCGGCGGGTTCGGCACGTTGAACGAGTTGACCGAGCTTTTGATGCTCGTGCAGACGAAAAAAATCGATCCGCTCCCCATCGTGCTCGTGGGCAAGGATTTCTGGAGTCCGTTCATGAAATGGATCGACGAGCACGTGTACCAGAACCACAAAGCCATCGACAAGGAAGACATGGGTATTTACCACCTCGCGCAGTCCGTCGACGAGGCCTTTGAAATCATCAACAGCATCGAATCGTGCCCGCCCAATGCGGTCAAATGCTGGTACGGCTACCAGCCGCACCACTTCAAGGGCGGAAAATAGAAGTGATTTCGTAGCCGAGCTCGTTCCATCGCACCGAAGTGGAGGCCAGCGCTTTGAGAGCCGGCTGGGCGGCAGGATGCACGACGACTTTCAGGATCAGCGGATTGGCGGGATTGTCGAGAATGAACAGATCGGCGAACCAGCTCGTCGCGCGCACGACGCGCACGAAGGTCAGGCGACCGTCGACCATAAGCGGGAACGAATCGGACGTTCCCGTTTTTTGCAATCGGAAAGGTGAAGAGAGCTGGGTCGACGTTGCGGAACCGGATAACTTGACCGACAGGTCGTTGAACGTCTTAAACGCGCTCGAAACCGACGCAAGCGCCTGTTCGGCCAGGCCGAGGCGCCATTCGATCGTTCCGTCATTCTTCAAAGCGTCGTAGGCTTCGCGGGAAAGCCACAGTCCGCCGTTCAATTTCGCCTCGGCCTCTCCCAGCGGCCAAAAGACGGGCAAAAGCATCGCGTGCGCGCCTTCATACGTTCGAAGCGCGAGCGTACCGCTGGCGGAGGCGCTTTTCCACACGAGGCGCATGAAGCGTTCCGGATCGGCCTCACGCACGGTCACGTGAAGCGCGCGACTTTCGTCTCCGAGCACCTCGTCCAACGCACCGGTGAAGCCGAGTACGGAGGGTCGGATCGTCAGGCTCGTTCCGTTTTGAAGCTTAAGATCCCACGCAGCAACCGCCGCGTTTTCCGAAGGCGCACCGGTGCGGAGAAACCACGCCGGCAGCCCGATCTTCGTGTCCAACACGCACCCCGCCCCCAGAAGAAGCAGCGACGCGAAGACGAGGGAAAAGAAAAGAGGTCTCATACAGGCATCGTACCATATCAAACCAGCATCCAACGGCCATTTTTGCGCGTGATCAAGCCGTCTTTTTGGAGGCCGGGAAGAACGTGCGCAGCGAAAGAAAGTGCACGCGCGGACTTCGGACCATCCCGCAACGCCTCGATCACGCGTCCGCGATAAATGCGGTTCGGGATGCCGAGTGCGTCGACGTGTTCTTTGCGCGCCGTTTTTTGCGACGGCAGCGTTTTCATTTTCAAAATCCGGGGATACGAACGACAGAGCGCCTTCATCGGGCACGCTGCGCACATCGGCCGTCCCGCCTTGCAGATCGTTGCGCCGATATCCATCAATCCCTGATTGACGTCGTACGAAAGTTTTTCCGGCAGCGTATCTTCCCAGCGCGACCAAGCCCGCTCTTCGAAAATTTTCGGGTCAGCTGTCGGACCTTTGAAGATCCGATTCAGCACGCGCCGCAGATTCGTGTCCGGCGCGAGAGCACGTTTACGAAACGCGAAGGCGCGCAGCGCACGGGCGGTATACGGACCGATACCCTTGAGCGCAAGCAGGGACGCGCTGTCTTCCGGGAGTCTTCCGTCGTGACGCGCAATGATCTCTTCTGCCATCTTTTTCAAACGTACCGCGCGCATGTTGTAGCCGAGGCCTTTCCAGGCACGGATGACGTCCGCTTGTGGCGCGACGGCCAATTTTTTCCACGAAGGAAACTGCGTGATGAAGCGTGTGAAGATCGGCACGACGCGGTCCACCTGCGTCTGCTGCAGCATGAATTCCGATACCGCGATGCGATAGGGGTCATTGGTGCGCCGCCACGGCAGATCGCGGCCGTGCGCGCGGTACCAGGCCGCGATCTTCGACCAAGGCGTCATGCGTACAGCGAGGCGAGTTCTTCTTCCGTAAGCGGCCGCCACTCCCCTTGCGGCAGATCTCCGAGCTCAACGCCGCCGACGCGCACGCGGACAAGCTTCAACACGTTATAGCCTTCGCCTTCGCACATGCGGCGGATCTGACGGTTTTTTCCCTCCGTCAGCGTGATACGAAACCGCGCCGGACCGATTTTGGTGACCGTAGCCGGACGCGTCTTGAGCCCGAGGATGCGGACGCCTTTCGACAGCTTCTCGAGAAATTCGGGCGTCACGTCCCTGTTCACGCCAACATCGTATTCTTTTTCGGTGCCCGAATCCGGCCGCATCAGGCGATCGGCTAAGGCCGTATCATCGGTAAAAAGCAGGAGCCCCGAAGACGCCACATCGAGCCGTCCGACGGGGAACAAACGCACATCCGGCACGGGCCGGCTCGTTTCGCGAAGCGCGTCCATGACGTTGTCCGGCATCGAGGTATCGGTCGTGACGATCAAACCGACCGGTTTATGAAAAGCAATGACGGTCTGGACTGTGGGCGGAGCGACTTTTTTTCCATTGACCGCGACCACATCTCCTTCCATCATCTGATCGCCGAGCTTGGCGCGTTTGCCGTTGATCGTGACTTTTCCAGCCTCAATCAAGCGGTCGGCTTCACGCCGCGACGCGACCCCGGCGCCGTTCAGGTACTTGTTTATACGCATGGCACCATGCTACCCGTTCGTTGACAATCTGGAAAATGCTGTATACAATATTCGCGCATTCGGGGATCGTCTAATGGTAGGACAACAGACTCTGAATCTGTTTATCTTGGTTCGAATCCAGGTCCCCGAGCCA
>CAYFZV010000069.1:0-5355 GCA_964347735.1 uncultured Gammaproteobacteria bacterium | reverse complement strand
TCAAAGTCACTCGCAGCGAGCAGCTCGGACGCGTTGGTGTTATGCGGCCATCGGACATAGAACCTCTCTTCGCCGCCACGCCGCCAGATCAATTCCGCAACCTTGTCCGCCAATGCAGGATCTCGTAACACGGCGCGCAAATCGTCATCCGATCCGCCGCGCAGCTTGAGACGATCCGTGACGGTCTTCAGTACTTCGAAGGCCGTTCCAACGGAAGAAACAATTTCTGAACGCGATTCCTTTTTCCGAGCCATGATTCTCCTTGTGACGGCACACTCCGCATCCCGCACCATGCAGGACATAAAGCTTGCCGTCGGCCGAAACGTAACAAAAAAACCCGACCGTTTCAAGGGTCGGAGCGGGTCAGCACGCAATCTCGCGGATATGCGTCAGGATGTTCTCGATGGCTTTCTTGGGATGCGCTTGGCGGAACTTGGTTTGGCGTCGCATCATGTGCGCAACAGCTTCGGGATCGTGCGCCGGATGCGACCGATCGAGGAATGCCTGGACGAACTCGGCGGCGCGTTCGACCGTTCGGCAATGCTGGGCAGCGCCAACGCGTGCCGGCGGCAGTGGGAAACGGATTCCCGCTTCCAACGTGACGTAGCGCTCATCCACCACGTAGGCGGCGGGGATGAGACGAAGCGCGGCGTGCACCAGCTGGGTCGACCAGGTCGAGAGGACAAGATCAGCTGCGAGAGCGACCGTTTCCGTGTCGTACGCTTCGGTCTCGAAGTACGAAAGACCGTTCTGATCGAAGATCTCCGCGTAGCTCGCTGCGAGCGTCTCGTCGCGCGGATGCTTCCGTACCGTATAGACTGGCGTCGTGCAGCCGCGAGTGGCGAGCGCTTTTGCCAGCGCGGTCACGAGCGGAACGTTGTCCGTCATACCCATGAAAACCGCGAGCGGCTTGTCGAATGAAAGCGCTTTACGCGCGTTGACTCGAAGCGCCGGGTCTTCGGAGGCGAAGCGGACGAACGTCGGCTGTCCGGTCGTGAAGGCCTTGCAATCGTAGGCGGGGTACGCGCCGAGCAGATCGTCGAGCGAGCAGCTGTCGATGCAGCAAGCGAAGTCCGGAAGACGCAGCGAGCGCTTCACGAGATTCTTGAAGAGCTGGCCGTACTGCTGGTAGTTATTCTCGACGTACACCATCTTCACCTTGTGGAAGTGTTCCCGCGCGGCGATTTCCAGATGGTGATTAGACCAGGAGCCGGCCGTCACGAAGACGTCGGGCTTCAGATCGATGAAGCGATCGTCCAACGGACGGATGTGTTCGTCTTTCGACTCGTCCAGCATCTTGTGGACCGCGTCGAGTGCATACCCGGACAGCGCAGCGACCGGCTTGTGGGTACGACTCGGAGACAACGCCTCGATGAGAGGCCGCAGCGTATTCCAACCGCCCGGATCGCGGCAGAGAAATACGACGCGTTTGCGCTGATCGTTGGGAAGCGCGGAGAAGTCGACGACGCGGACGGATTCGGAGGAAGCAGACGTGGGCAAGGCAAACCTCCAGGCAAGAGTTCAAGGAACGTCCGCACCATTGCGGAAAGCCCAAGCGTACGCAAAAAAACCGCGTCTGTCAAGACGCGGGTGTGTCGTTTCGCTTGGAAAATCTGCGTCGTATCATCGCGCTCACCGTTACCAGTTCTTCCGATCGGAGGAGGCGCAGGATGATGAAATACACGGCGAAACCGGCAAGGCTTGCGTATGTCGCTTCTGCAAAAACAGAACCAAGGCTGCGCGTGTCGATCGTTTGTAGTCCGGGCCGCAGCACCCAAGCCGCCACCCAAGCCGCCGCACCGGCACCCAGAATGTACTTGCACGTCGCACGAAAAATACCGGTGCCGTCAAGACGTCCGAATTTCTGTCGAAGGATAATGAACAGCAGCGCGACTTGGACGAACGAGGCGATCGAAAACGCTGCGGTCAGAGCGAGGACGCGCACGTCGTCGACGCCAAAGAGTCCCAGCCAGAGATGCGCGGTAGCCGAACCGCCCCGCTCCGACAACCAGGCTTTGATCGCGAAAGTCGCGATGACGTTTGCCGTCATCGCGGCCGCCGAAATCGCGACGGGGATCCAGGTGTTCTTCAACGCGTAAAACGCACGCGCCAGAAGCGGAGCCAAACCCTGCAGCGCGAGGGTCAACACGGCCAACGCGAAGGTCGCGGCGGCCAGTCGCGCGTCGTTCCAGCCGAGCGTGCGCGCACCGATCAAGATGCGAACGATCTGAAGACGAAGCACGAACGCCAAGAGCGTCAGCGGCACCAGGAAAAACAGGATCTGACGCAGCGTCATTGAAAATGTCCTGCGGAATGTCGTGCGATCATTGCGCGCAGCCGCGTCTGAAAGCGTGGGGAAGGCAGCCATGGCGAACGGGATCGCCACGACGCCGATCGGTACCGCCGCGATGTTCATCGCCAGGTTGAAAATGGCGGGCGCGCCCACGCCGAAGGTCGTGCCGATCGCGGTGCCGATGAACTGGCTAAGTTGGGAAATGTCGATTCCGAAAATGCGCGGCAAAAACAAACGTCCGACTTCCCGCACGCCGGGATGCCCGGCATCGAACACGAATTTCGGGCGCCAGCCGAGCGACAACACGGCCGGAACCTGGACGAGAAAGTGCAGGATCGCGCCGATGATCGCGCCGTACGCCACGCCGACGACGCCGAACGGTTTCGACAGCGCGACGACGCCGAAAATAATCGAAGCATTGTACAGAAGCGGCGCGAGCGAAGCGGCCAAAAAACGCTTGTGCGCATTGAGCGCGCTCGTCAGGACCGCCGAGAGCGCGAAGATGAAGGGCGAGAGCATCATCACGCGGGTGAGCGCGATCGTTTGCGCCAGCTTCTCGCCGGTGAAGCCCGGGGCCACAACAGGCACGAGCTTTGACGCTCCGAGCGACAGGACGAGACAGAGAGCGCCCATGACCATGGCCGCGATCGTCAGAATGCTGTTCGTCATGCGCCAGGCATCTTCGCGCTTCTCCTTGGCAAGATATTCGGTGAAGACCGGAATGAAGGCGACCGAGAGCGTGCCGAGGATGAGCAGCGCGAATAGGAAGTTCGGAATTTGGAACGAGGCGTAATACGCGTCGAGCTCGTCGCTCACGCCGAACCGGGCGACCAGCAGACGGTCGCGGAAAAGTCCCAGAATGCGCGAAAGCACAGAGCTGACGCCGATCAAAAGCGCCGCACCGGCGATCGTTTTGGATTCTCGGTTGAGCGTCTTGAACATCACGCAAACTTCGCAGTTTCGCGGGCGATCATTCCTTCTTCATCCGTCGGCACCACCAACGCTTTCAGCTTGAAAGGCTTGAGCCACTTCATAATCATCTTGCGGATGTGTTCGGAGCGCTCCCCCACCCCTGCGGTGAAGACGACGGCGTCGCAACCGCCCATGACGACCATAAACTGGCCGATGTACCGGACGGCGTCGTATACGAACATTTCGAGTGCGAGCTTCGAACGACGGTCGCCTTTGGCGGCTTTCGCCAACACGTCGCGCATATCCGACGAGCCGGCGATGCCAAGCGTGCCGGATTTCTTGTTCATAAGATCATCGACCTGATCCGGCGTCATCTTGAGTTCGCGGATCAGCCAGAGCGGGATTTCCGGATCGATATCGCCGCAGCGCGTCGACATCGTGAGCCCTTCGAGCGGCGTGAACCCCATGCTCGTATCGACGGCTTTACCGTTTTTAACCGCTGTGACGGACGCACCGCTGCCGAGGTGGCAGGACACGAGCTTCAATTTCGCGAGCGGCTTCTTCAATTTTCTCGCCGCTTCTGCAGCGACGTACGCATGCGAAATGCCATGGAAACCGTATTTGCGGACGCCGTGTTTTTCATACAACTCGTACGGCAGCGCGTACATGTACGCGTAGTCGGGCAGGTCGCGGTAAAAAGACGTGTCGAACACGGCCACATGCGGCACGCCCGGCAGAAGCTTCATCGCCGCCTCGATTCCCAATACGTTCGGCGGATTATGAAGCGGCGCAAGTTTATACAGCGCCTTCAATTTCATGATGACGCGCTGATCGAGTTTCGTCGGCGCGACGAATTCAGCACCGCCGTGCACGACACGGTGCCCGACGGCCGAAATCTCTTCCGTCCTGAAACCTTTCTTCTTCAAATCAGCGAAGGCGCTTGAAAGCGCGGCGGCGTAATCGCCGTCCACGCGTTCGATCAAGCCCGAGGCGAGCGCTTTGTGCTTGGGGTTGAGCAGTTGATATTTCAGCGAGGAGGATCCGCAATTGATGACGAGAATCATAGTTTCCCAGGATACACCTCGATGATGGATCCCGTCACCCCCTGCTGGGTGAGTGAGGCCGCGTTCGCCTCGTCGGTATCGAGATGGATGTTCATGCGGAAACTCGGATGCACGCGCACGGCGACATTGTGGACGGTGATCGGCGTCCCGCCCGGCACACGCACGGAGATCGTGTCACCATGCTTCAATCCCAAGGTTTCCGCTTCTTTGTCCGAGATATGCAGATGCCGCGCGTCGTTGATGACGCCTTCGCTCAACTCGACAGAGCCTTTCGGTCCGATCAACTCGCAGGCTCCGGTGCCGGCGAGATCTCCCGAAACGCGAAGCGGCGTTTCGATGCCCAGTTTGAATCCGTCGGAAAACGCGAGTTCGACTTGCGTCTGCTTGCGACACGGTCCGAGCACGCGCGCATCGGCCTGGCCTTTCGTTCCTTTAACGATGACTTTTTCTTCGTACGCGTACTGACCCGTTTGTGAAAGTTCTTTGAGCTGCGTCATCTGATATCCTGCGCCAAAAAGAATGTCCTGATGCTCTTGCGAAAGATGGACGTGGCGAGCGGAATATTCGACGCGCACTTCGTGACCGGCGGCGGGATGTTCAACGGGGTTCGTCATAATGCTTCACGATCGGAGTTTCATCATAGCGGAGAAAGGCGCGCATGAAGTGCGCGATCCAGGTCTTCTCTTTCGTCTTTCCGAATTTCTTAAGACGCGATTTCGGCGCATGGAACGTCGTGACGGCGAGCTCGATCACTTTCGCGTTCATGCGCACCACCCAGCCGAGGAAACCCGTCTTCCACATCGGACTCGACAGCCGCTTGTTGGTAATCTTGATGGCGTTGTCGGGACAGACGCGTTCACAGGTTTCGCAGCCGATGCATTTGTCGAGATCGATGTAGATGCCGGGCTCGCCGAGCATGCCGAGGTCTTTGTTGTGCCATGAAATCGCGTTGACGGGACACTTCATCACGCAGATGCCGCAGGATTTGCAAAGCCCGAGGAACCGCGTCGCGCGGATCTTGGAGTTCTCTTCGGTCTTCGGTCGGAAGCGCTCGAGCTCCGCCGGCGTGTCGCGGTCCATGTCAGG
>CAYFZV010000068.1:0-5395 GCA_964347735.1 uncultured Gammaproteobacteria bacterium | reverse complement strand
TGTCCAACAACGACCTCGTCGACGCCCGCGACATCCTTCTCGAGGAAACGCTGGTGAAAACGCAGGGGCGGGCCAGCTGGGATTCTCCGCAGTATCGCGGCGATGCGGACGTGCAGCGCAAGATCGTCACGCGGCCGGAACGTAACGCGCTCATCACGTATTTCGGTCTCGAAAACCTACGCGACCGCTACTTCCTGAAGGATCAGACCGGCCGGATCGTCGAAGATCCGCAGATGTTCTTCTCGCGCGTGGCCTGCGGCATGGCACGCGGCGATGAGGCGCACGCGCAGCGCCTCTATGACGCGATGTCCTTGAATTGGTTCATGCCGGCGACACCCGTCTTGACCAACACCTACACCAACCGCGGCCTGCCCATCTCGTGCTTTTTGAACACCGTGCCGGATTCGATCGAAGGCATCTACGAGGGCTACACCGAAAACGCGTTCATCTCGAAAAACGGCGGCGGCATCGGCACGAACTGGTCCGAGCTGCGCGGTCAGAACGCGCCGCTCTCGATGGGCGGCACCTCGTCGGGCGTGATCCCGTTCATCAAAGTGATGGACTCGTCGATCATCGCCGTTTCCCAAGGAGGAGTGCGGCGCGGCGCGGGTGCGGCCTATTTACGCGTCGACCATCCCGATATCGAAGAGTTCATCGATGTGCGCAAGCCCGTCGGCGACATGAACCGCCGCTGCCTGAACACGAATCATGGCCTCGTCATCACCGACGAGTTCATGAAAGCCGTCGAGGAAAAACGCACGTACCAGCTCATCGACCCGAAACGGAAAGTTGCAGTCAAGGAACTCGACGCCACTGAAATCTGGCGCAAAATCTTGAAGACGCGCGTGGAAACGGGCGAGCCGTACCTGCTCTTCATCGATACGGTCAACCGCGCGGTTCCGGCGCATCACGCCGAAAAAGGCTTGTTCGTCCAGCAGAGCAATCTCTGCTCCGAGATCACCCTGCCGACCACGCACGACCGCACGGCCGTCTGCTGCCTCTCGTCCCTCAACCTCGAGCGTTTCGACGAGTGGGAATCGCAAGCCGAATCCCTGATCAACGACGCCGTCCGTGCGCTCGACAACGTGCTCGACAACTTCGTCGAGACCGCCGATCCGAAGTACTACGCGAAGTCGATCAACTCGGTGAAGCACGAGCGCTCGATCGGTCTCGGCGTCATGGGCTATCACGGCTACCTGATGTCCAAGATGATTCCGTTCGAGAGCGTGGCCGCCCGCAGCGTCAATAAAAAAATCTTCAGCCTGATCCACACGCATGCCAAAGCAGCTTCACGGAAGCTGAAAGAGGAGCGCGGAGCTCCGCTCGACGGCGGCGATCAGCGCAACAGCTACGTCCTCTCGATCGCGCCGACCGCTTCGATCAGCTTCATCTGCGGCGAAGCCACGCCGTGCGTCGAGCCGATCACCGGCAACGCCTACCTGCAGAAGACGCTCTCCGGAAGTTTCCTGGTGAAGAGCCGGCATCTCGAACGCCTTCTCGAAAAGAAGGGGATCAATACGGTCGAAACCTGGAAGAAGGTTATCGCCGCCAAAGGCAGCGTGCAGCACCTCGAAGAGCTGACGGACGCCGAGAAGGCCGTCTTCCGTACTGGCTACGAAATGAACATGCGCGAGATCGTCCAGCAGGCCGGCGACCGCCAGCAGTATCTCTGCCAGTCGCAGTCGGTCAACCTGTTCTTCCCGACGCCGATCAGCGGAAAGTATCTCCACGACGCGCATTTCCTCGCATGGAAAGCCGGCGCCAAGAGCCTCTACTACCTCCGCTCCGCCGCACCGATCGAAGCCGACGCGATCGACAACGCCCAGATGAAAGTCCAAGCCCGTGACTTCGCCAACGAAGAATGTGCGGTCTGCCAGTAAAAGAAAAACGCCCCTGACGGGGCGTTTTCCTGTTCTACTTCTGCACCGTGAGCGAAGCGGCTCCGCCGCCGTCGCAGGTGATGTTGTACGTACCGGCCTTCCAGACCGCCGCGACCGCCGCGCCGTACGCGCCGACGGAATAGGACTGGCCCGCAACTGCGATCGTATGCGCTTTGGCATCGCGGTTATCGAGCAGGAAGTATTTGCCGACTTTCACGACCAGGCTGCCGGGCGTGCCGTGGCAGCCCGAGAACTGGAAGCGGTACCCGTTCTCGATGTAGGGAAGCGCTTTCGTCGGATAGTTGGGCGACGGTTTCGCCTCCGTTTCTCCGCCGATCACGACGTCCGCATGGGGCGACGCCGTGTTTGCCACCGGAGCGGGCTGCGGCGCGGGCTGCGGCGTGTTGCTGGCGACGAGTCCGTAGACCACGACACCGATCAGCACGCCCAGGAGGACGTACGGAACGTACTTTTGCATCTCACTGTTCTTCATAAGGAACGTAAGGAGGATTAATATGCGCCAAGTATAGCACGGTCGTTGTGTGCTCCTGAAATACTGCGTACGATGAGGTATCTATGTTGAGGCATTCTGAATTGCCATTCGATGCGGAGCTCAAACCGCATGCACGCGCACGGAATCTGCGCGTGCGCGTGCATCCGGGCGGGCGCGTGTCGGTCACGGCGCCGAGGCGCACTTCCCGTGCGGCCGTCGCGAAATTTTTGGAGCATCACCGCGGCTGGATCGAGCGAACGCGCGCTAAACTCGCGTTGCGTCCGGCGCCCAGGCCGAAAGCCGAGGCGCGCAAGCAGTATCTTCTTCACAAAGAAGCTGCGCGGCGCAGAGCCTATGCGCTGATCGCCGCGTTTGCTCCGGGCTACGGACTTTCCGTCCGCGCGGTTTCGATCCGCGATCAGAAAAGCCGTTGGGGCAGCTGCTCAAGAAAGGGCGCGCTCTCGTTCAACTACCGTCTGGCCCTCTTGCCCGAACATCTGGCCGCCTACATCGTCGTGCACGAACTCTGCCACCTCATCGAATTCAACCATTCGCCGAGATTCTGGGCATGCGTCGCCAAGACGATTCCGGACCACGGAGCGCTTCGCAAGACGCTTCGGACCTCGTACTCCACCCACGCATAAGAAAAACCCGCGTTATGCGGGGTTTTCGCCGTCTTCTTCTTTGGGGTGCGACTCCTCGAGTGCGCGCGCATCTTCAATCAAGTCTTTGCGCTCTGAAAGCGGACGGCGACGATGGAGTTCGGCTTTGATCTTGCCGATCATGCGTTTGCGTTCCGCCATGTCGCGGATCTGGGCTTGATCCAACGCCGCATAAATGTGGCCGTCCGGCGCGCGTTTCAAGTCGATACCCGACGCCAAACGTTTGGCCTCATCGGCCAGCTTGGCGATCCGTGCGGCCTCGGGGTTCGGCGTCACTTCAAAACGTTCCATGGACCGCATGTTACCGGAAAACGGGTTCTCCGTACACATGATAGAATGGATTCGAACTAATTTCTTTCGAGTTATGCAAAATCTCATCGCGCATTTCAAAGAACGTCCCCGGACGGCAGCTGTGCTGCTGGGTGTCGCGGTCCTCATTGCCGCAGCCGTCTGGATGCACGGAGGCCGCCCGCGTCCTGCCGGTATGCGCACGGTCAGCCTCGGTCTCGTGGGACAGAACGGCTCCGACGCCTATTACGGGTATGAAGAAAGCGGCGGTTCGGTCGCGAGCAAGGCCTACCCGGTTCCCATGCCAGGCAGTCCGATGATGTACGAACAAGATCGCATGATGATGCCTCCCTTTTCCCCGACGGCGGGCGAAACGGCAGCCGATGTCGATCAAAAGATCATCAAAACCGGTTCCCTCGACGTCTTGGTTGAGAACGTGACGGAAGCTGCCGCTCGCGCGAGCAAGATCGCCACGGAGCGCGGCGGGTTCGTCCAATCATCGTCCGTCAGCGAACGGGGAGACGGCACCTATAACGGCAGTATCGTCGTCCGCGTGCCCGTCGAGAAATTTGAAGCAACGATGGCGGACATGCGCGGTCTTGCCACGCTCGTCCGCAACGAATCTTCGGACGGCCAGGATGTCACCGAGCAGTATACGGATCTTGAAGCGCAGCTTCGGAACGCCAAGGCCCAGGAAGAAACCTATTTGGAAGTATTGAAGCAGGCCAGGAGCGTCGAGGACATCTTGAAAGTGCAGGAACGCCTGGGCTCGATCCGCGCGACCATCGAATCGCTGCAGGGACGCATCCAATACCTGACGAACGCGACGTCGTACTCGACCATCTCGCTTTCACTCTCCGAGGAGTCCGCGGTCCGCGCGCCCACGAAAGAATTCCGACCTCTTCGCATCATCACGGCGGCATTTCAAACGCTTGTGATCGTCATCCAAAACGTGATCGCCGGGATCATCTGGCTCGTGATCGTCTGGGGAGGCATCCTGCTCCCGCTCGGACTGATCGCGTGGTTGATCGTCAGGGCTTGGAAGCGCCGACGCGGTTCGATGAACCCGTAACGGAAAGAAACGGGGGTTGACACGCCCCCGTTTTTTCTTTACAAGAAGCGCACACGTTCTTTCAAAAGGGGTGACGCATGAAGCTCCGCGATATCGATTTCAAACCCGTCTGGGACGCTTCAGGTGCCCGTGGTTACTTCGGAGAAGGGTATTGGTATCACCGTCTCGTGCCAGGCCTGTCATTCGAGGGCTCGACACTCGTCGCCAAGACGACCACATACGCGCCGCGCAAAGGCAACATGGAGCTGGCTGAAGACGGTACGACGCCGAAACGGCGCAGACCGGATTGCATCGTCGTGAAACCTTGGCAGGGTGCCGCGCTCAACGCTGTCGGCTTATCCGGCCCTGGCGCGGAGGCTCTCTTTCTCGACGGACGCTGGCAGGAGCTGACCGAACCATTCTTCCTGTCGTTCATGCCGGTCGGCGAAACGCCACAGCAGCGTTTCGCCGAGCTCAACGCATTCGTGCGCCTGATCGACAAGTTTCGCATGGAGTTCCAGGCGCCCTTCGGATTGCAGATCAATGTCTCTTGTCCGAATACCGGACACAACTTCGGTGACATCGAAGCGGAGACGCGGATGCTGCTCACGCGCGCCGCGACACTGCGGATCCCGCTCGTGCCGAAATTCAGCGCGGTGACTCCGATCAGGACGGTGGCGCGCATTGCCGAACACCCCGACTGCGACGCTGTCTGCGTTTCGAACACGATCCCATGGGGTCAGGTTGATCCCGACGTACGGAACGCGTTCTGCGGTTCGCAAACATCTCCACTCGCCAAGTACGGCGGCGGCGGGTTGTCGGGCGCACCGATCTTTCCGCTGGTGCTCGATTGGGTGAAACGCGCCTACCAAGAGCGTTTCCCCAAGCCGATCAACGCCGGCGGAGGTATTCTCGGACCGAAGGACGTCGAGCGGCTCCGCGATGCAGGTGCAAGCTCGGTGTTTCTCGGTTCGATCGCGATGTTGCGCGGCTGGCGCGTGCGGAAAACCATCCGCGCGGC
>CAYFZV010000067.1:3543-5507 GCA_964347735.1 uncultured Gammaproteobacteria bacterium | reverse complement strand
CGAATTCAAGCCGGAATTCCTGAACCGCATCGACGAAATCGTCGTCTTCCAAGCCTTGAAACGCGAACACCTCCTCCACATCGTCGAGATCCAGCTCCAACGCGTCGAGGAGCGCCTCAAGAACAAGCACATCACGCTCCAAATTGCCGACACCGCCAAAAAATTCCTCGCCGAACAAGGCTACGACCCCGAATTCGGAGCGCGGCCGCTCAAGCGGCTGATTCAGGATGCGATTCTGAATCCGCTTTCGATTAAGATTCTTGAGGGGGACATTAAGGAGGATTCGAAAGTGAGGATTGGGGTGAAAGAAGGGAAGATTGTGGTGGGGTAAATGAAAGAGGCCAACAGGCCTCTTTCAGGCTTGGTGCTTGATGCTTTTCAGATTCTCCTTCACTCTATATTTCACCACCCTCCCCACCAACCCCAGCGGCACCTCCTTATCAAGCCCAAACCTCATCGTCCCCTTCCCTACCTGATACTTCTTGGCAGCTTTGATCGAGGTCGGAACGGGACCGGCTGGGAAGAAACCGATGTGTTTTTTGAAGCCTCCGAAATAGACAAGCGGGCGGCCGCCCAGTTTGTAGCCGACCATGCCGTAGCTCATCTTTTCGACGGCTTTCGGGGCGGCTTTGACGATCGCTTGCCGCAACGCCCGGAGCATTTTTGCTTCCGCGCTCGGAAAGCTCTTGATATACGCCTCGACGGTTTTGAATGTTTTCATCGCCATATGCGCCATCATAGCAAAAACTCCCCGGATATGGACCCCGGCTTTCGCCGGGGTGACATGAGTGCGGGGAGTTTTTGATGGTACCTAGGCTTGGGAGGATCCCAGCCGAAGCAATGCGGCTTGGTGCGCTGCCAACTCGACGTCGAATTTCTTCTGGCTTTCGGCCAATCCGTCGACATGCTCCATAACGGTATCGATCTTGTCAGAAAGTCGGTTTTCCACGCCGTCGATCTTGGCGTCCAGACGGCCGATCTGCGCATGCAGGTAGCGAAAATCGCCTTTGAGGTCGTCGTGAGAGGCCTTCGCTTGCGTCTTCACTTCCTCACGCACAATCATCCCGATTTGATTCAAGTCTTCCTTGGTCAGCATGGCTTTCATGAGCTAAGTATATCTGGAACCGAGGGGCTATGGAAGCCTCACTTCTTCTCGACGTGCTTGCACTTCGGGTAGCTCGAACAGCCGAAAAAATGACCGAACTTGCTGGTTCTCTGAACCATCGGACTCTCACATTTCGGACACAGCCGAACCTCAGTCGTGGCGGTCTTCTCTGGCATAGCATCATTACGTTAAGAATGATGCCGCGGTCCTAGCAGAACTGCCCTTTTTCACGCAAGACCTCCCAGCGGGTCCTGTCACCTCTCGGCGCTCACGGCCATGCTCGCTGCGCTGTGCGTGGCCGTGAGCGCCTGCGGTGCCACCCGCTGGACTAAAGCAAGCCATTCAAATGTTCCGCCAATTCCTTAGGTTTACTTAGCATCGGCAGATGTCCCGTTTCCATTTCGACGACGCGGATGGGTTGGGCGTTGGCGATCATTTTGTCTTGGAAGGTCGGGAGGAGGCTGGTGTCTTTGGTCGTGCGCACATAGAGCTTCGACACGGAGGTCGGGACGGTCCATTCGACCGGATCGACAAAAAGATGCAGGCTCTCGTAGGTATACTTTTCCAGCACGAGCGCTTTGGCTTTTTCACCCAAATCGTTGCAGACAGCTTTTTCAATGACGCGGTTCGGCGGACGGACGGGGCCGGCGCCTTGGGCGATGCGCATCGCGAGCGGTTCGAGGCGAGGATCGATCAGCACCATCGAGGAACCCGAAGCCGGCACGACGGCGCTGACGAAAGCAATGCCGGCCACCCATTCGGGTTGCAGAGTTGCGATACGCAGCGCGATCTCGCCGCCGATCGAGTGGCCGACCAAGATGATCTTTTCGACATCGAAGCTCGCGAGCTGATCGGAAAC
>CAYFZV010000067.1:0-3443 GCA_964347735.1 uncultured Gammaproteobacteria bacterium | reverse complement strand
CCGTCTCCGGCTTTCAGCGTCTCATCCCCGACTCTGGCCTCACCGGCGATTAACTGGATCCAGAGCGCTTTCCCCTTCGGTACGGGGATGGTCGTGCTCTCCCGGATTTTCAGGCGTTGCAGCCAGACGTCGGCATTCTGATGGATCTTGAGCGATTCGTTGCGTCCGTCGTGAGATGCGACCAGGACTTTGTGTTCTTCCTCCAAGCGGCCCCAGACCGGTTTCTGTTCATAACTCGGCGGCAAACCGCTTTTATCCGGGATGATCCAAATTTGGTACAAATGGCATTCTTCCAGATCCGAAGCGTTCTCTTCGGAATGCTCCACGCCGGTGCCGGCGGTCATGCGTTGGAACTCGCCCGCTTTGAGAATTTCTGAATTGCCCATCGAGTCGGTGTGACGCAGCGCGCCAGCAAGGACGTAGGTCAGGATTTCCATATCCCGATGCCCGTGCCGGCCGAAACCCTGGCCGCCGGCGATGCGATCTTCGTTCATCACCCGAAGCGTCCTGAAACCCATCCAGTGCTCGTCGTAATAATCCGCGAACGAAAACGTATGGAAGGTCTTGAGCCATCCATGATCGGCGGTGCCGCGTTCTTCGGATCGGCGGATAACGTATTTCATCCCAATTGCTTATAGCGGAAACAGCTCGTCAGGTGGTCGTTGATCATGCCAACGCCCTGCATGTAGGCGTAACAGATGGTCGGGCCGACGAACTTGAAGCCGCGTTTTTTCAGATCTTTGCTCATCGCCTCCGCTTCTTTCGACGTGGCGCCGATGTCGCTGTTACGCTTGTGCCGGTGACGGATCGTCTTACCGCCGACGAAGCCCCAGATATATCGGTCGAATGTTCCGAATTCTTTGCGGATCTCCAGGAATTTCCGGGCGTTGACGATCGCCGCTTCGACTTTCATCCGGTTGCGGATAATGCCCTTGTCTTTCATCAGCCGGTTGAAATCCTTCCTCGTGAACTTCGCAACCTTGTTGAAGTCGAAATTCGCGAACGCTTTTCGGAAGTTTTCGCGCTTATGCAGGATCGTGCGCCAAGAGAGGCCGGCCTGATTGGCGTCCAGGATGAAGGCTTCGAAATGTTTTTTATCGTCATGCTCCGGCGTCCCCCACTGCGTGTCGTGGTAGGCGATCATCAAAGGGTCTTCCCCGGGCCAGGTGCAGCGGGTTTTTATCGTTTTCATAGGCTCATGCTAACAAAAAATCCCCCGTTACGGGAGATTGAGCGCGATACCAACGGCGCTGCGGACGGTTGCGTCCAGCGTATCCTTGATCTCGAATTCTTCGCCGATCGCAAAGCTGAAGTTGCGCTTGATCTGGCTAAGACCGTGAAAACCCGGTTCAGCCCCGATCACGATCCCGCAGTTTCCGAAACCGTCGTGCATCAAGCGCCCGCGCCACTCGCCGAGCTCGCCGCGCGTGTCCATCGCATACGGCTCGGGACCGGGATGGGGGTTCGTCTTGCTTTCGCACGGCAGCCAGAACAGGATGCAGCCTTTCCGCGCGGCCAATTCGAGGTAATGCCGTTCCCAATTGAGCTGGTAATCGAAGCGACTGAGTCCGCTTACGCGATATTCGAACAGCGGATGCTGCTCGTCCCAACGGCATGGCACGGCCACGCAGAAGTCTTTGTCGAAGACATCAGCCAATCTTAGACAGGCTTCTTTTTGCCAGTCGCCTCCTCCGCGAATCGGTCCGGCCAGGAAGATCAATGGTCCGTCCTTTGACCGCCACTCGTATCGTTCTTTCGGTAGAATGAGCTTCACGTTTTCCTCCGCCGCCATCCTACACAAAAACTCCCCTTTCGGGGAGCTTGCGTTGCTTCAGGCCTGGACGATGGTCGTGAAGCCTCCGTAGGCCATGCGCTTCATGTCGAAGGGCATCGGTTGATCCTTGTATTGCGAATCGTTCATGAAAGGGTCTTTCATCACTTTGGCGTTGACCTGATCGCGGTGTTTCCGCGATTTGAAAACGATGAACGAGAAGATCACCACCTCGCCCGGTTTCGCGCGGATCATTTTCGGAAAAGGAAGCGTCACATGCTTCGGATGCAGGTCGTCGCCGATGCATTCGAAGTATTCGAGCGCGCCGTATTTTTTCCAAACTTTGCCGGCCTTGGATGCCATGGTGCGATACGCCGGAATATTTTTTTTCGCCGCAACGAGCACGAAACCGTCAACGTATGTCATAGAAGTGTTTTATTTAGCGTTCACATCGGCCTGATGGAGGCCAAAGATGTTGTGATCGGGATCGATCATATAGCCCTGCCAGGCCATGCCCGGGATAGCGAACTTCGCCATCGCTTCGACAGCGCCAAGCTCTGCAGCTTTCTTCATCATCGCATCAATGTCATCAACCTGGACGGTACAGACAAAGGCGCTGGGTGTCGCACCGAGGGTGGGTGCCGGGACGCCGCGATTGATAAGGCCGCCATTGATGGCGTTCGGTGCGCCTTTTTCGGCCGTGATCACACCCCAGTACGTCATTCCGGGCAATTCGTATTTTTCAAACTTCCAGCCAAAAAGCTCGCCGTAGAACACGGACAGCTTTTCCGGGTCGGACGCATGGATCTCGAAGTGGACGACGCTGTTAGCCATAAAAGATGTGCATGATTTTTTTCGCTGGCGCCAGTATAGCAGGTAAGAATCATTTTTTCACAGCGTCTCCCGAAACGCAGGAGGTGTAACTCCTCTGAACGCAAATTCGTATGCGCACGGAATCTTCGCGCGGTGGCCGCTCGAGTTCGTCTAACTCTCGCGGAAGCAGCCGCAACGGCAGTCGCGGAACCCAGAACCGCCTTCGCGACGCCGAAGGCCGCTTTACGAGTCGCGGCGGACAGTCCTCGAACCGCTAACTCTCGCCTAACGTGGTACGCCACACCATCTTTCATATGAGGAACGAAAAGCAGCGCAATACCGAGATTGATGACACGAACCGCGGCCGCACGAATGCGCGGACTGGTACGGGCATCCGCAACGATGACGATATTGACCTGGGCGTCGACGCCGAAATGGACGATGACGACGACGGTAAAAATACCGCCTAGGACTGCTAAAAAATCCGGCCGCATGCCGGATTTTTAGCTTATAAAATATGGGTTTTTACGGGAAAAATGCGGTAAGAATGTGCTTGGATGGTCGTCTCGTGGGGTAGGGAGATCCTAACTCCTGTGAAGTCGCAACTATGGCCAACGCTATGAATGAACGCGATGACAAGAGCCGTTCCACGGGCAGTACCACTGAAGAAAACGTTCCGGAGAAAAAGCCTATACCGGACGGCACGCAGGGCGGCGGTACGAATGACGGCCGTTCGAATAACGGCCGCAATTTGAGCCAGGAAGACCGCAGCAAGGGTGGTCAGGCTGCCGCCGCACGCAACGAGCGCGACAATCAGGGCCGCTTTCTCGCTGCGGCAGGAAGGCGCTATCCGACCATG
>CAYFZV010000066.1:4453-5786 GCA_964347735.1 uncultured Gammaproteobacteria bacterium | reverse complement strand
CAGGGTCGAACGGCGGATTGGTCCTGATGCGGTCCGTGAGCAGCGCGTCTTGAGGGAGCTTGCGCGTGCCGTCGTTGACCAGGATGTAGAGCCGGCAACCGTGCGTGTCAGGCGTGTCGTGCCACAACGTGAAGGCATTCGTGGCGCAGATCAGGCCGAACAAGTTGAAGATACGAGCCGTGCCGCGCGCGTGTACCGTGCGTGCCATGGGCCCGGAAAGCAGAACGTCTGCTCCGGGCTGATAGGTCTGTACCAATCGACCAGCCAGTACCACGTCGGGTTCGAGAGGATCCCAGATCGAGCCAAGCGGCGACGTCTTAAAACCGAGGACGTGGATCGGATCACCTGCTTGGAAGTAGGGATGTTCCCCCGACTTCAAGAAGCCGATCTCCTCCATCTGCTTGCGTGCATGTCGCATGAGTTCCTCCTAAAGATCTGGCGCGATGCTATCAGTTTTTTGGCTATTTGTCAAGACACTCATGAAGAAAAAAGACGCTCCTGGTGTGGCGTCTCAATGGTCAGCAGGGACCTACGATGAGGTCGTGGTGGAGCACGCTAAGGGTGTACTGGAGGGCCCCGAGCGTGCCGTTATTGTCGATGACGTTGTGGCTGGCAGCGAAGACGTCGATGAGTTTGCGTTCGGATTCTGCTTGCTCCTGCGCATCGAACAGATCGCGAGACATGAACTGCTCGCCGGCCTTCTCTTTGCGTTGGCGGAGGCGCTGGTATCGAACGTCGGCCTCGACCTCGATCCAGATCAAATAGACGTTCTGTTTGCCGAATCTTTCTATCAAGAGATCGAGGTCCTCGACCCGGCGCACACCGTCGATTACGACGTCGTTACCGATGGCGAGATTGCATGTATTGACCATCACTTTGGCCATGCAATCCTGCCCCTTCAGCTTGCGCATGAAGGTCGAGAGTTCCTGCATCTCGTGACGGCTGTTCTCGTAGAAACCCCAGAGCTTGAACGTCTCCTGGAGAATGTCCGAATACGTGTGCGTTTCCGCGCCGCCCAGCAGGCGCGCCATCTCGCGCGCCGCCGTTTCTTTTCCGGAGCCGTTGCGGCCTGCAAAAGCCAGAATGCGTTTTGGCCGAATATGCTCCGACCCGTTTCCTTCTCTCGGGGAGTAAGGTCCACCCATGACGTACCTCCTTGTGCAAAGAACAGTTTGAATACTCGCAACGTAACAAGACAAAAAACGCGCGTCAATTTTTCATGACGCGCGTTTCTTCTGTGTCTGTCGTGCGAACAACGATCTTGTTCACTCGTTTTTCAACTCCTTCGAAGCGCGATGTTCTGCATGAGCGCGATCAAAACGAAGTGCATGAC
>CAYFZV010000066.1:1823-4443 GCA_964347735.1 uncultured Gammaproteobacteria bacterium | reverse complement strand
ACGAATGGCAGCGCGAGACCGGTGACCGGCAGGATGCCGGAGGCGACGCCGACATTCACGAACATTTCGGAAGCGATCAGGACGCTGGTGCCGATCACGAGAAAGAGCGTGAAGTCATCGCGCGAGGATTTTGCCAAAACGTACAGGCGGGAAAAAAGCACGCCGAAGAGTCCGAGCAGAATTGCGACGCCGACGAAGCCGAGTTCTTCGGCAATGACGGAGAAGATGAAGTCAGTTTTTGCTTCCGGAAGGAAACGCAGCTGGCTCTGCGAACCGGACGCCACTCCCCTGCCCGTGAGCTGTCCGGCGCCGATCGCGATCACCGACTGCGTGACGTTGTAGCCGCGCCCGAACGGATCGCTGGCGGGATTCAAGAACGTCATAACGCGCTCCTTCTGATACGGGCGCAGCAGGAAGGCCCAGGAGATCGCACCGAAGACGACTGCGACCGCCGCCATCGTGAGGAGATGTTTCGCGCGGAGCCCTGACGCGAGGACCATGCCGAACCAGATCGCGGCCAGGATGATGGAGCCGCCCAGGTCGGGCTGGAGCACCACGAGCAGGATCATGAGCACGACCGTCACGGCGCTCTGAATCACGACACGGATGTCTTTCGTATAACGCCCGTGCGTCGCCAGGAATTTCGCCATGACAATGATCAACACCACCTTGGCGAGTTCGACGGGTTGGAATCCCGCCGAACCGATATACAGCCAGCCGCGCGTACCGCGAATGACTTGTCCGACGAGCAGCGTCGTGACGAGCAGCAGCATCATGCCGAAGTACATCGGCACCGTCACGAAGCCGAGCCACCGGTAGTGGAAACCGAGGCTGCCGACAAAAACGATCACCAGACCGAGAACGAAGAAGACGAGCTGTTTTTTGAAGCTGCCGAAATCACCTTCAGCACCGAGGCCGATCGAATAGAGCGCCAAGAGGCCGAGTCCGGTCAGCAGAACCGCGGAACCGAACAGGAGCCAATCGAATTTTCTGTACGCTTGGAGCGTGCGTTGCAGCATCTTTGAAAGTTCAATAGGATACTACTGAAACCACTCCCCTATGACAATGCGCACCACCGTCACTGTCTCGCTCATCACCCTGCTCGTCGGCATCGGCCTCGCCAGCTGGTTCTTCCTCCGCCCAAACGCGTCCGGCACGTCAATCGACACCAGCCGCGCCGCCGTGGTGAAAGAGATGCGCCAGATCGGCCGGCTTGAGACCGCGTCCTTCACCATCGAGAAGATCATCGAGGCCAAGAAGGAGGAGGGCAGCCCGTGGCGCGATATCCTGTTCGGCGACAAGCTCCTCCTGATCGCGCACGGCGAAGTCGTGGCCGGATTCGACTTTGCCAACCTGACCGAAGCAAACGTGCGTACCACGGGCGGCACCCTGCGTCTGGAACTCCCCGCCCCACAAATCCTGTCGGTGCGCCTCGACAACGAGCAGACTCGCGTCTATGACCGCAGTCAGGGTTTCCTGGCGCGCGGCAACAAGGATCTCGAAACGGAGGCGCGCCAGGCGGCGGAAAAGGAAATTCGTGACGCTGCCTGCCAGGCCGACATCCTCGAAGCCGCGTCCGCGAACGCAACGAAACAAATCAAGGCTCTCATGGGTGCCTTCGGCTTCTCCGAAACAATCGTCGAGATTCCGGTGGCAGAGTGCTGAAAAAGAAAAACCCCGATGCCAATGTCGGGGTTTTTTATTTGAACGCCGAGCTTACGGAACACGGCCGTCTTGCGGCGTTCGCGCGACTGCATCACTGCGGTGCGCGGTAGACGTCGGGATCGTAGATGTTGATTTCGGGAATGACGTCGACTTTGGTGACCTGTGGCAGGATCTGGTACCAAAACAGTTCCATCGGCTTTCTCGCTCCCGCCACCAGCGTATCGATGCGGGCGCGGTTCACGCCCACGATGGAATCGCCGCGATACAAGAGTACGAGCATATCGACATCATAGAAGCCGAAGGCCGCATCGTTCACGAGCGTGAACTTCGCGCTCGAAACAGGCGACGTGGCCAACGGATCGGACGGCACGTACACGGGGTTGGCAGGATAAACATTGAGACGTGAAGCCGCGAATGCCTCCGCATCGGCCTCGCCCTGCAGATTCGCGCGGTGCCAGACACGGCGTTCGATCTTGAGCTCGACGCTGCCGCTGCCTGACGGCGCCGCGAGTTCGGAAAGGTACTTCGCCTGGTTCGGCAGGACAAAGGCGCGGTGAAGCGATTGCGGTTCTCCTCCGACAAGATAGCGGTAGTCGATCTCGACCCAGAACGTGCGGTTGCTGTTTTCGACCGGTGTCAGAATATCGATCTTGCCCGTGCCGCCCGGAAGCACGATCGGCGCACCGACTTGGATTTCCTGAAGCGCCATGTGCTGCACGCGCCCGTATTCCGGCGACGTCATTTGGCGAATCGCCTGCTCTTCACGCAGTCCGCCGATCGCCAACCAGTCGATGAAGCCCCACATACCGATGCAAAGAAGGACTGCATCCACGGCGATAAAAAGACCGAGCGCGATCTTGCGCACGCGCTCCTTATGATCGAGCCACCACTGGCTCCAACGAAGCTCTTTTTCGGACGCGCTGCCGACGGATTCGAAGCCGCCGATCTCCTTGTC
>CAYFZV010000066.1:0-1723 GCA_964347735.1 uncultured Gammaproteobacteria bacterium | reverse complement strand
CAGATCCAGGTGCTCGAGGGACTCGACCCGGTGCGCAAGCGCCCGGGCATGTACATCGGTTCGACGGGCCCGGAAGGTCTTCATCATTTGATTTGGGAAGTCGTCGACAACTCGATCGACGAAGCCATGGCGGGCCATGCCACTGAAATCACGGTACGCCTCCTGCCCGAAGGACTGTGCTCCGTCGAAGACAACGGCCGCGGCATTCCGGTCGACACGCATAAAGATTACAAAGTCTCCGCGCTCGAACTCGTCCTGACCAAGCTCCACGCCGGCGGCAAGTTCGGCGGCGGCGGGTATAAGGTATCGGGCGGCTTGCACGGCGTCGGCGTCTCGGTCGTCAACGCGCTTTCGACGTATTTGTTGGCCCAGGTGAAGCGCGACGGCCAGCTCTGGGAACAGGAGTATAAGGTGGGCAAGCCGCAAGGCAAGGTGAAAGCCGTCGGCAAGGCCAAAGGCACCGGCACGATCATCACCTTCAAGGCCGACGATTCGATCTTCACCACCACGGAATACAACGTGAAGTTGATTCTCGATCGCCTGCGCCAACAGGCGTATCTCACCAAGGGCATCAAACTCGTCTTCATGGACGAGCGCGACTCGAAAGACATTTTCACCTACGCCTACTATTTCGAAGGCGGCGTGCAGTCCTACGTGCGCCACCTGAACCGCACGAAGACGCCCAAGCACGACGCGATCTTCTACACGCACCGCCCCGTCGAAGGCATCGAGATCGAAATCGGCATGCAGTATGTCGACGACTATAAGGAAACGCTCTTCGCCTTCGCCAACAACATCTCCAACCCGGAAGGTGGCACGCACGTCGCCGGTTTCCGCACCTCGCTCACGCGCATCTTGAACAACTACGCGCGCAAGCAGGGTTACTTGAAGGAAAAGGACGACAACCTGACCGGCGAAGACACGCGCGAGGGCATGACGGCCGTCATCTCCGTAAAAGTCGCGGATCCGCAGTTCGAAGGCCAGACGAAAGCCAAGCTCGGCAACCCCGAAGTCCAGCCGGCCGTCGCGACTGTCTTCGCCGAAGCACTCGAAATTTATCTCGAAGAACATCCCAAGGACGCCCAGGCGATTCTTGAAAAGTGCTTGCTCGCCGCCCGCGCCCGCATGGCCGCCCGCGCCGCGCGCGACACCGTGCTGCGCAAAGGCGCGCTCGAAGGTTTGACGCTGCCGGGCAAGCTCGCCGACTGCTCCACCAAAGACGCCGCGCGCTCCGAGCTCTACATCGTCGAGGGCGACTCCGCAGGCGGCTCGGCCAAGCAGGGACGCAACCGCGAGTTCCAGGCGATCCTCCCCCTTCGCGGCAAGATCCTGAACGTCGAGCGCGCGCGCCTCGACAAGATGCTCGGCAACGACGCCGTGAAATCCCTGATCATCGCGATCGGCACCAACATCGGCGAAGCCTTCAAGATCGAAGACCTGCGCTACAACCGCATCATCATCATGACCGACGCAGACGTCGACGGCGCACACATCCGCACCCTGCTCCTCACGCTCTTCTACCGCTATCTCCCCGACCTCATCACCCAGGGCCACCTCTACATCGCCTAGCCTCCCCTCTTCCGCCTGCAGTCCGGCAAGGACATCCGCTACGCGTACGACGAAGGCGCGAAGGAAGCGATCCTGAAAGAGATGCTCGACGCCAAGAGCGCCAAGAAGGACGCGAAGGCCGCCAAGGGCAAGAAGAAAGAGGACGAGGAAGCCG
>CAYFZV010000065.1:0-5860 GCA_964347735.1 uncultured Gammaproteobacteria bacterium | reverse complement strand
GTCAGTCCGGCCACGATACCCTCCGTCGAGCCGACGAGCGCGAGGATCCAGCCGTTGTGCAGGAGGTCAAGCACCGCCGCCAGCATGCCCATGAATGGCGCGAGCAGTGCGCCGAGCAGGAGGCCGAGGCGCGCGGGGTTGGTGAAATCTTGGACGATCGCGGCCCAGAGGTCGGATTTCGTGCCGCCATGATCGTGCCACTTTCCTTCCCTCTTGAGCGCGCGCACGGAGCCGAGATACATGCCGATACTTTGGATCGCCGTGGTGAGCGAAAGCGCGACGGCCGAAAGGCCGAAAACGGCGCCGGCCGTCAACGTCCTTCCCTGCTCGAGCAGTGGATCGACTTGGAAGACGGCGTAGGTCGCGAGCGCGAAGACCGGTACCAGCACGATGAAACGCTTGCGCAGTTCCTTCCAGCTGAAGCCCGAGCCGCGCAGTGCCATGAGTTCGGCCGATTCGCCGAGCAGGTCGTCCGTCGAGGCGGCGAAGAGCTTGCCCAAACCGCTCACGTATTTCTCGAGCACGTGCGCGATCGGACCGATGATCAGCATCGCCTTGATGATGTTCTGTGCGATCTCGGTGCGCTCGTTCGCGTTGTCGATCACGAGACGATGCACAATCGTATCGATAGCGAGCGGATAGAGCGTTTCCGAAAGCTCGCGCATCAAGCGCTGCTCCTCCGTGCCGATACCTACGTTTTCCTCGTCGATCAGCACCAAGCGCTTGAACGTCGTGCGCGCTTCAAGAATCACGTTTACGTCGGCGTGCAAGTCCGCACCGTGCGTTTTCCCCCGCGCAAGGTCTTCCGGCGTGAAGATCGGCAGATGCTTGTCGCGCAGCAGCTCCGGCAGCCAGGTCAGGACGCAGTTGTGCTGCGAATAGAAGCTGATGTGCTTCACGGCTTCCAGCACGCGCGCGGGCGTGCGTTCCACCGTGCGCACGCCGATCGCCTTGCCGGATGATAACAGCACGCGGAGGCGTTCTTTGACCTGCGGCACATGCGAAAAAACAAAACGCAGCTCAATCGGCAGCGCGGCTTCGTGATCAAGTTCTTCCGGCAGGGAAATGACGCGGACCGAATAGCCACCCGGCAACGGACGTTCTGGCAGATCTTCGCCCTTGCGGAACAATCGCGAAAGCCAAGGCATATCAAGGTGCAGCCTAGCACGGAACGCAAACGCGTCCAAGACTCTCCAAAGAAAAATCCCGCGAGAGCGGGATCAATGCTGCGGCCACCAGCGCCGCCACTTTTCACGGCGGATGGCTTTCATCGTATCGGCCGTCCAGTTTCCCTGCGAGGCGTTGCTCGCGAAATACATGAACGACTGCGTGTCTTGAGAATCCTCGAGACCGAACACATGTCCGATCTCATGCGTGAGCGTGTTGGGCAACGCGGGATCGCCGGCCGCGTTTTTCGCGACCCAACGATCTTCAGCCGAATAGAGAGCGACGAAGCCGAAATACGGGTGGCTGGCGCCGGCCATCTGCGCGTCGTCCTCCGCTTTCGTCATCATCGTTTCGGCGCGATGCACCTCACGGTTGGTGAAGATGAACCGCAGCTCCGTGTCGTTCGGACACACGCGACGCAGAAAGAATGCCATGTCCATCGGCCAACCGCTCGGTTGGAAGTCTGCCTCGACGCGCGCGTTCCGTGAAGCTGATGCCGACGTGCCTGCGATAGGCTTCGGATACGCCGTCGAACGTTTGGTGGATCACCTCGTCGTTCACGAGCGCATTCGCATCGTTGACAACGCATACCGACACGTCGCGCAAACGATCCTCCGGCGCAGCAGGCGTCGGCTGAACAGGAGCGACGGCACACGCCGCGAGACTCATACAAAAGAACGTCAGGATGCGCATCTGGAACCTCCTGACGCCTTCTTACCTTTTCTGCGGGATTGCGCAAGTTTCCGGTTCCGCGATCTTACGGGCCAAGCTGAATGACGAAAGACTCACGAGCAGGATGCCAAGCCAGGAAAATTCTTGCCCGTGAAACGGCAGAAAGGCCAAGGCGCCTCCGACGCCGAGCGCGCTGGCGAGCAGCGCGGATCCGCAGGCGGCGCACCCCACGCCGAGCAGTCCGACCGCGATGCCGATCACGCTCGCTCCAGCCGCTTGATGCAGCTGGACTTGGCGCCGCATGTACCGTCCGATCAGCGCGGCGTTCAGGCCGAAGAAAAAGGCGAGCAACAGCGTGACGAAACCGCCTTCGAGCCGAAAGGCCACGCGGCCGCCCCAAACGGTCTGCGCGGCGGATGAAAGCTTGAGACCAAGGCTGAAACCGCTTTCATGGAAGATAAACCCGAGTAGCTTCAGGTTGGAGAGGGTCATTCCGAGCAACACCACGAATAGGAAACCCGCGACGAAAACGATCCAGCCTTCAGGGCGGGAAAACGTCTCTTTCAGCGCGGCGCGCATGTGGGCAATTCTTTTCATGCCGTTGACGGATACTGCTTTGCATGATAGCTTCGCTCCTGGAAGGAGGCAACGTGAGAGCTACGCAACGCATTGCTGCGCTCCATATGCGCATTCAAAGCAAACTGTCTGTTCTCGTCTTCACGGAAATTCTGCGAGCCTCCTGGCGGCGGGAATTCTCCGCACAGCACGACGAATGGACGCCGTGCAATCCGGCTCTCGGACAGGGCGCCAGCACCGCACTTCTCGCGCAGGACAAGTTTGGAGGAGAGATCCTCCGCGCACCCACTGCCGGTACGCTCGTTCATTATTGGAACCGTCTCGAGGGAAATGAAGTCGACTTCACAAGCTCGCAGTTTTCAGGTGATCTCGGCAGGCTGAAGGGTACGCCGGTGAAGCGCGCGATACTCCTCGAATCACAAGAAGCAATCGCTGCGCTCATCCCCGAACGCTATCAATTGCTTTGCGACAGCTACGAGCGCACCGAACGCGCCCTCAAGGACTACGAACAGCGGCTTGCCGCTACGCAACACGGCAAAACCCCGACCTAACAGCCGGGGCTTTTTTTACACACCGAGAATCGCGCGGAGTTCTTCCGACGGCTCCCACGGCGGATCGAAGGTGACTTCGATATCGACGACGCGCAGGCCGAGCATGAGGAGTCCCTGCTTCAATTCGCCGAGCAACTGCGGACCGTACGGGCAGAGCGGCGTCGTGAACGTCATCCGCACCTTCAACTGCTCTTCGTCCTCCGAAAGTTCGAAACCGTAAATCAAGCCGAGCGTCCAGATGTCGATGTGGAGCTCCGGATCCTGCGTGTGCTTGAAGACTTCCGTGATTTTTTCTTTCATCGTCATATCAGTCGGTAATCGCTTCGTAGCCTTCTTTGCCGATTTTTTCCGCCAGTTCGTTTCCGCCTTGCGCGACGATCTTTCCGTCTTTGATGACATGCACGACGTCGGGCTTGAGCGCTTCGAGCAGTTTCGGATTATGGCTGATGACCAGGATGCCGATCTTCGGGCCGCGCAGACGCGCGAGCCCGTCGGTCACGATCTTGAGCGCATCGATATCGAGGCCTGAATCGGTTTCGTCGAGCACTGCGTAGGCCGGATCGAGCACCGAAAGCTGCAGGACTTCCGCGCGTTTCTTTTCACCGCCGGAGAAACCGGTGTTCAAGTGGCGTCGCGCGAACGTCGAGTCGATCTTCAAGTCTTCCATGCGCGCCTGGAGCAACGCGTGGAATTCGAGGACCGAAAGCGGCGCAGCCTTCACGGCATTGAAAGCCGTGCGCAGGAAGCTCGCGAGCGTCACGCCGGGAATTTCCGGAGTCGATTGCATCGAGAGGAAAAGGCCGGCCTTGGCGCGTTCATGCGGCGCGGCCTTGGTAATGTCCTGCGCGTCGAGCAGGATCTTTCCATCCGTAACTTCGTATTTCGGATGGCCGGCCAAGGCATTGGCGAATGTCGACTTGCCGGAACCGTTCGGCCCCATGAGCGCATGGACTTCGCCCTTCTTCACTTCAATCGAAACGCCTTTGACGATCTCTTGGCCGTCACGGGCTACATGCAAATTTTCGATCTTGAGAGATTCCATATCAGTTTTGTTCGTTCAAAGCACTTTTGAGCGTCCGCAGCGAGAGCATCGCGCACTTCATGCGCATCGGACCGACGTCGATACCTAGCATTGAGAGGATGTCTGTCTCGGAAAGTTTCGCCGCTTCGGCGAGCATTTTTCCCTTGAGCGCGTCGGTCAGCATCGAGACGGAGGCTTGGCTCACGGCACAGCCTTTGCCGTCGAACTTTACGTCTTCGATCTTCCCATGCGCGTCGGTTTGAAGAAAGAGCTCGATCACGTCGCCGCAACTCGGGTTGAGTTCCCTCGCATGCAACGAAGCATCCTCAAGCCGACCCGCGTTGTGCGGGTACTTGGAGTGATCGAGGATGTTTTCCATGTAGAGATTCTCTTCCATATCGTGTGTTCCGTCGGTGGGTCCTGTCACCTCTCGGCGCTCGCTCCCATGCTCGCTTCGCTGCGCGTGGGATCGACCGCCTGCGGTGCCACCCGCCTACAGTTTCAAAGTTTGTTTGGCTTGTGTAATCGCGGTGACGAGCGCATCAACGTCTTCGGCGCCGTTGTAGATGCCGAAGCTCGCACGGCACGTGCCGGTGATGCCAAGTTTGTTCATGAGCGGCATCGCGCAGTGATGTCCGCCACGTACGGCCACGCCTTCACGATCGAGCAGCGTCGCGAGATCGTGCGGATGCGCGCCCGCGACTTCGAACGAGATCGCGCCGATGCGTTCATCCGCGCCTGGCCCGACGATCTTCACGCCCGAAATCGCGGAAAGTTTTTCGAGCGCGTAGGTCGTGAGTTCCCGATCATGCGCTTGAATGTTCTCCATGCCAATCGCTTCAAGATATGCAATCGCAGCGCCCAAACCGATCACGCCGGCAATATTGGGGGTGCCCGCCTCGAATTTCATCGGCGCGTCATTCCAGGTCGAAGCTTCGTACTTCACCTCGCGGATCATGTCGCCTCCGTACTGGGCGGGTTCCATTTTTTCCAAGAGCGCCTTCTTGCCGTAGAGCACGCCGACGCCGGTCGGGCCGCAGGCTTTGTGCGCGGAGAAAGCCAGGAAATCGCAATCGAGATCCCGCACGTCGATCTTCATATGCGGAACGGACTGTGCGGCGTCGAGAATGAGAACGGCGCCGACGGCGTGCGCGAGCGCGGCGAGTTCTTTCGCGGGATTGATCGTACCGAGCGCGTTCGACGCATGGACGATTGAAACCGCTTTCGTCTTCGACGTGATGAGTGCGCGAGCCGCATCCATGTCGAGACGATACTCAACCGTCATCGGAATGAATTTCAAAACGAATCCATGGCGCTTGGCGGCTTCCTGCCACGGCACCAGGTTGGCGTGATGTTCCATTTCCGTCAGCACGACTTCGTCGCCGGGGCCGTAGGTGCGGCCGAGCGAGGTCGCGAGCAGATTCAAGGATTCCGTCGTGCCTTTGGTGAAGACGATCTCTTCCGATGCTGCGGCGTTCAAAAATTTCGCGACCGTTCCGCGGACAGCTTCATAGCGCGAGGTCGCCTCCCCCGCCGTCTTATACATGCCGCGATGCACGTTGCTGCGGAAATTCTTGTAGTAGTCGTCCATCGCTTCAATCACGGCAGTCGGTGTGAGCGACGAAGCCGCGGAATCCAAGTACGCCCGCATATCCATGGCGTGGAGCGAAGGAAAATCCTTCTTGATGTCGTGAGGCAGTTTCATATCAAGAAAGCTTGGAGAGATACGGCTCGACGAAGGCGTCGATCAGCATCGCTTCGGCTGAGGCGCGATCGAGGCCGCGCGACATGAGATAAAAAAGTTTTTCCACGTCGATGCGGCCGACCGTGGCGGCGTGCGAGCAACGCACGTCCTGGTTCTCGATCTCGAGCA
>CAYFZV010000064.1:4688-6072 GCA_964347735.1 uncultured Gammaproteobacteria bacterium | reverse complement strand
CGCGAACTACGCCAACGGCGACATGGTCGGCCACACCGGCAATCTGGACGCCACGATTAGGGCCGCCGAAGTCGTCGACCAATGCATCGGAAAAATCGTCGACGCCGCGTTGGCCAAAGACGGCGTCGTGCTGATCACCGCCGACCACGGCAACGCCGAAGAGGTCGTCAACCTGCAGACCGGCTCGATCGACAAGGAACACTCGACGTATCCCGTGCCCTTCCTGATCATCGGCCATCAATTCGAAGGTATGGCCGGCGAAGCGCAAGAAATGGTCGCAGGTGATTTGAGCTTGAGCCCACCCGTCGGCATGCTCTCCGACGTCACGCCGACGATTTTGAGAGTTCTAGGAATCCCGCAGCCGTCAGAGATGACGGGAAGGCCGTTGATTTAAAATAGCAAAACCACGCTCTGAACGTGGTTTTGCTATTTTTATATATTAGTGAGATATTGCTGAAGTTAGCAATTATTTCACTATGGTTCAGTTTTTTAAAATCCAGACGCGTACACGGAAGATCATTTTGTTCACTTTTTTACTCGTTATTACGGGAATATTTTTTTTAAAAGATAAGGCTTTTGCTTTCGGCGAATGTTCCGATTATGGGTACATGGCAAGTTACGACTACATAACAGGTGGTTGTAAGTGCATGAGCGGATACGTCTTCGGAAAAGATTTTTTAGGACAAACGACGTGCGTGTCAGGAAGCTCGGTGTGTTCCGATAAATACGGATACCATTCAAGGTATGATTCTTTAAGTGAGTCGTGTGAATGTTCCTACGGCTATACCTTCGGCAAGGATTTGGTCGGGAGAACACAATGTGTTTCCTTTGACTCTCTTTGTACTGATCAGCTGGGGTACAATGCAAGATACAATAGTCTATATGATAAGTGCGAGTGTCGCTCTGGGTATGTGATTAATAACGGGAAGTGCACGAATGGTGACAGCGCCTGTCGTTCCAAACACGGTCTCTACTCGAGTTACAACGATTCAGCAAATAGTTGTGAATGCGACAATGGTTACACTCTCGATGAACTGGACCAGTGCGTCAAAAAGCAGAATAATGTCTACTTCACACTTCGGGAATTGGATACGGATGCAAAAAAAGCAATCATCAAAAGCAACTATGATTTTGGATACTATTTAATTTCATACGGTTTTGGTTGTTATTCTTCATCTTTTCGAAGATATATAAATCGCAATTTCGTTGTTAATCTTGGAACTGATTTTGACGTAGATGCGTGGGATAAGATTGTATTGCAAGATGATGACGAAGTGTGTGACATCACTCGGGTGGAGAGAGCAAATTCAAGCACGACTCTAGTACCGGAAGAGGAGGATCAGGATACTTTTTTCTTTGTTCCCCAAGTTCCCCAAGTTCCCCA
>CAYFZV010000064.1:0-4588 GCA_964347735.1 uncultured Gammaproteobacteria bacterium | reverse complement strand
GTTCCCCAAGTTCCCCAAGTTCCCCAGCCAGTGCCTGTGAAGGAACCCACCAGTGTTCCTGAAACACCTATATTGGCACTAGAAAAAGAGTTTGTGCTTGATAATACAAAAATTAAAAGGCTAGATCCTAAAATTGTTGGTGAATTAAGAGTGGTCGGCGCTCTACGAGAGTGTCCATCGACTACAGCATGCGCGGTTTTAAAGTACCTGCCAGCCAAAACGAAAATTGATATTGATAGTACTTATAATGGCGAAGAATGGTATGGGGTGCGTAAAGCGGATGTGCCCACAGTGTCTGGGTGGATACATTCTTCAGTAATGGCAAAAATTGAGAACAAAAAAAATCAAGATGAAACCGTGGTGGCTGCGACTGGAACTGCCGGCACAATGTCTACCCAAATAAAAGAGGAGCCCCTCCCATGGTATAAAAAATGCTTAGTCTTTTTGTCTAAATTGTTTAAAAAGAAAAGCTAATGTTCTTATAGTTAAAAATTTCTTTCATTCTAGAGACGCTTGACTTCGAACGTTTTTTGATCCAAGATAGGGCGTTATGTCGCAGCACTTCACGCTAACCCATCAGGACAAGGACTCGCGCGCCCGTGCGGGGGTTTTGCATACGGCGCACGGCGACGTGGAGACGCCGGTCTTCATGCCGGTCGGAACGCAGGCGACGGTCAAGGCGCTCGATGCGGCCGACATGGAAATGCTCGGCGCGCAGATCATTCTGAACAACACCTACCACCTGCATCTGCGGCCGGGGGAGGACACGGTCAAGGCGCTGGGCGGCGCGCATGCGTTTCAGAATTGGAACCGCGCGATCCTGACGGATTCGGGCGGCTATCAGGTGTTTTCGCTCGGCGCGAAGAAATCCGCGCACGGCAATCTCGTGAAGATCGACGAGGACGGCGTCACGTTCAAGTCCCATCTCGACGGCTCGAGTCACCGCTTCAGGCCGGAAGAAGCGATTCGGATCCAGCAGAAGCTCGGCGCCGACGTTATTATGGCCTTCGACCAGTGCACGTCCGACAACGCAACCGAGGAGGAAGCGCGCGCCGCGATGGAGCGTACGCATCGTTGGGCTGACCGTTGTCTTGACGCGTTCGCCGATAAAAAAGACGCGCCCGCACATGCGCAGCAGCTTTTCGGCATCGTCCAGGGCGGCGTGCATAAGGAACTGCGCCGCGCTTCGGCCGCATTCATCGCTTCGCGCGCTTTCGACGGTTTTGCAATCGGCGGCGAGTCGGTCGGCTACAACATGGAAAAGACGCGCGAGATCCTCGGCTGGATCGAAGATCTCATGCCGGACGACAAAGCGCGTTACACGATGGGGGTCGGACTTTCGCCGGAAGATCTCTTCGATGTGGTTGAGGGCGGTGCCGATATGTTCGATTGCGTTTCGCCGACCCGCACGGCGCGTAACGGCGCGCTCTTCAACCGGCTGGCTGGACGTTCGAAAAAATACCGTCTCGAAATCGGCAATAAAGCCTACGAGCAGGATCAGCGTCCGATTGACGAAGAGTGCGCGTGCTTCACGTGCAAAAAGTACACGCGCGCCTATCTGCGCCACCTCTTCCTCGCGGAGGAACTCGCGTATTTCCGCCTCGGCACGATCCACAACCTGCACTTCCTTCTTCATCTGATGCGCGAGATGCGCAAGGCGATTCTCGAAGACCGTTTTCTCGAGTTTAAGAAAAAATGGATCGTGGATTGAATAAAAAACTGCGTCGCATGACGCAGATCAGTTGTTTTCTTTTTCGGTCACGGGCTTGGCGCTGTCTTGCCGGATCCTGAGCAACACCGTTTTGAGGATCGTGATCGCTCGATCACGATCGACCAGTGGGTGTTGGAAGAGCACGTACGAGCGTCGCCCCGAAGCGTCTTCGCAGACGGCCAAGGCCGCGAGCGTGGACGGCAACCCAGCGATGCGCAGCTCTTCCTTCTTCTCGATATCGATCGGCTGCGGGAGGTTCTCGATCTGGCCCCCTGCTTCGATGAGGAGGCTCTTTGCGTCTTCGACATCTTCGAAGATGGTGGCGAAGATTTTGGCTTTTTCATTCAATACGCCGCAGCCGTATGCGACCAGGCATTTCGTGTCGGCAGCTTCGGCGGCAAGCGGTTCGCCCTCGATGACCTCGGCGACCAAGGAGCCATTGCGGATCTCGTATATGCAGTTCAGCAGTGCGAGATGTTCGCTTTTGGCCAGGATCGCATTCGCGTAGGTATAAAGCGCTTTTGACGTGATCTTCTTCACAAAGACCTCCTGAAAAGGACGTGCGAGCACATCATCAAGGAACCGGCGGCACGTCAAATGAAAAAGCCATCCGTACGGATGGCTTCGGTCAGGCCTTGATCGCGCCCTTGAGAGCGGCGAAGATCGTGGCTTCTTCGAATTGCGGCAGGTAAAAGAGCATGACAGCCGGATGTTCGGACGACGCGCGCGACATGGTGATCGCAGCGACGACTTCGCGTCCGGTGGGCAAGAGCGAGGAAAGCTCCTCTTCCGGAAATTCTTCCGAGCCGGGGAGCGTGTGCAGCAGATACATCAGCATGCCCTCGCTCGCCGCAGCTTGGTCACCCGTCTCGCCGTGGAGATAGGTGGCCATCGTGCCGCCATGCTCATGGACGATCACGATCAGCGCGTTGTGGTCCAGAATCTCTTCGAGCGAAACGACATCGCCTTTAAGGGGTTTGTACGCAAGGTACCCCTTCGAAAGGTCGTCCAGGAAATTCAGGTAGATCCAGAGCGCGGACTCCTGCTCGACGCCTTCGGCCAGCGCGTAGAGATGCTCTTCGATTTTTTCTTTGCCGGATTTCGCGCGCATCAGCTTTTCCCTTGTTTCTGTTCTTCGCTGAACATGTGAAGCAGGCCAAGGATGACCGCCGCAGCTTGCGCGAACTTCATGGAAGGATGATGCGCGAGCGCCAATACGGGCTTATCGTTGGCGTCGGTTCCATACAGGGCAACGGCGGCGGTGAGGATGCCGCTCGATGCAAGTGCGGCGATCTCCTCCACGGTGAATGGCGACAACTTCCGTTTTTTCAGCGCCTTCATGATCTCGTCGACCGCGGCAAAATCTTCCGCGCTTTCAGGCGACGGACGGATCGCGTAGGCGGGCGTCGGCACATGATTGCCTGCGGCAATGAAGAGTCTCCACGTGACAGGCTGAACGCCGCCGTTTCCGATGATGACCTTGCCGGACAGATGCTCGTACTCGCGCAAGGCCCTTGCGATGATATGCGCGAAATCTTCGGCCGGCAGCGTATCGATGGCGTTGAGCATTTCCAGCACTTCATGGGATTCGAGCTTCGACATCTTACGACTCCGTTCCGGAGCGGAGCGGTCCGCGACCGATCCAGGTGATCAGCCAGCGCTTCGCGTCTTCTGCGGCGAGGCAGGGGTGGTGAAAGAACGCGGCGAACGCGGTTCCGTCCGGTTCTTCGCCCCAGATCACGACGATGAGCGTCTGTGGCACATGTGTCATGGCGGCGAGAAGCGTTTCAGGATCCGGTTCTCCGCGGATATCGCCGAGCGCGGCGCGGAACGCAACGAAGCGCGCTTCATCGGGCGTGTCTTCCATGTCGACACAGAAATCGCCGAACAGGACGCCGTCGAGGTTCGCCGCGGACCAGACGTCGCAGAATTTCGGCTGCGTTGGCGTGGTCGTTCCGCGCAGCAGGACCGGGTGGAGGACGCGGTTGGACAAGTCCTTGGCGGAAACCAGGAAAAGCCGTTCGCGCATCTCGGGAGAGACGGGCATGGTCTGGTTCGAAAAGGACATAGGCCCTCCTTTCAGGGCTAAGTCCATTGGAGCATTCGGACGCGAACCGGTCAATCCCTCTGGGTCAGAGAATCAGCATCGCGTCACCGTAGCTGTAGAAACGATATTTTTTCTTCACGGCCTCTTGGTACGCCTTGAGGATCTTCGGGCGGCCGGCGAGCGCGGAAACAAGTACGAGCAGCGTCGATTTTGGAAGGTGAAAATTCGTCATCAAGGCATCGATCACGCGGAACTTGAATCCTGGCTGGATGAAAATAGTAACGTCGCCGTGCCAAGCGCAGAGTTCTCCTCCGCACTGGGCGACGGCGCCTTCAAGCGCACGGGCCGTTGTCGTTCCGACGGCGATCACGCGGCGCTTTTCAATTTTCGCTTTCAAAATTTCTTCAACCGTCTTTTCAGGAATCTCGACCCACTCCGCGTGCATCCGATGGGCGTCGAGCTCGTCAGCGCGGATCGGCAGGAAGGTGCCGAGACCGACGTGCAGCGTGACTTCCAAAAACGTCACGCCCTTTTTCTTCAATTTAGCGATCAGAGCTTTCGTGAGATGGAAGCCGGCTGTCGGCGCCGCAACGGAACCGACATTGCGCGCGTAGGTGGTCTGGTATTCCGAAGCGTTTTTCGGTTTGCGCGTGATGTAGGGCGGCAGGGGAATGTCGCCGTGCAGGTCGGCCAGACGGATGACGTCATCTTTCTTTTTTCCAAAATCGACGAGGAGCGAGCCGTCCACGTCTTTCCATTCGACCTTGGCGACAAAGCCGTGCGCGATCGTGATCTTGGATCCATGCACCAATTTGCGTCCAGGTTTTGCC
>CAYFZV010000063.1:0-6093 GCA_964347735.1 uncultured Gammaproteobacteria bacterium | reverse complement strand
GAAGCCATCAGCCGATCGAAGGCCAAAGTCGTCTACAACTGCAACCTGATGACGAAAAATGGGCACACCGACGGCTTTGTCGTCGATGATTTCGTCGCAGGCATCGAAAAATACATCGGTGAGGGACGCATTGATTTCGTGACCTGCAACGGCGCGATACCGGAACAAGCGCTGCTCGATCGCTACGCGGCGGAGGGAGAATTTCCCGTGCCTGCGGTTGTCGAAACGCGCAAAGGGAATCGCCAGTACCTTTCCGCGGACCTCATTTCGCGTGCGATCCCGATTCTCAAAGCCAGCGACCCCATTCGCCGCACACTGATACGCCACGATCCGGAAGTCCTAGCCGCACTGATTATTCGGAACTGTCTGGGCGGCCTATGAGAGGCACTGTCGTTTTCGACCTCGACTATACGCTGATCGACACCGCCTCGTTTAAGGCTGAACTCGCCGTGGCTGGCGATCCGGACGCCGTGCTTTCAGGTATGGCACAGTTCGTGTTTGATGACGCTCTCCCCGTGCTGGAACGGCTCAAGGCCGACGGGTGGCGCCTGGCGTTGCTGACGAAGGGCGACCCGGCCTGGCAGGAGCGCAAAGCGGCCGAGTCGGGTCTGCTCGGCTTCTTCGATTTCACGCTGTTCACCCGCGAGCCGAAAGTCGAGTGCTTGGAGGCATTTGCGCGTTGGCCCGGCCCTCTCGTCTTCGTGAATGACGATGGTCCGGAGATCGACGCCTTGGCCTCCGCCCTGCCGGACGCGCTCATTCTCGGTTTTCACGGACCGAAGCCTTTGCCGACCGCACAGGCCGTTCCGATGTTCTCGACACTCGAGGGGGTTTACAACCGTCTGACGGAGGAGTACCTTCAGGAGTTGCGAAACTCTTAACACGCAAACACATGATGCGCACTGTTATTCTGGCTGCCGGCAAAGGCAAGCGCATGGGTCCGTCCGAGCTTCCTAAAGTGCTGCACGAAGTGCTCGGCAAACCGATGCTCGGATATGTACTCGACGCCGTGGTCGAGTCCGGGGTCGACGCGAAGCCTGTGGTCGTCGTCGGGCACCTGGCGGAAAAGGTGAAAGAGATTTGCGCGGATCGCTGCGAGTACGCGTTGCAGACGGAACTGAAAGGCACCGGCGACGCCGCGATGCGCGCGCGCTCTTTGCTCGAAGGCGTTGCGGACGACGTCATGATCCTGGTGGGCGATCAGCCGTTCACGGCCGCCGCATCCGTCCGCAAGCTCGCCGACATGCATCTCGCGACCGGCGCGACGCTCACGATCGGCACCGTCACTGTTGATGATTTCGAGGATTGGAGGAAAGCGTTCGCCGATTTCGGCCGGATCGTACGCGCTGCGGACGGACAAGTCGCTAAGATCGTTGAGGTCAAAGATGCCTCTCCGGAGATCTTGGCGATCCATGAAATTTTCCCCAGTTTTTACTGCTTTAAAGCCAGTTGGTTGTGGGAGAATTTGGCCACGTTGACGGATAAAAACGCCCAAGGGGAATACTATCTGACGGACCTGCTTTCAAAAGCGATCGCCGCAGGAGAAAAAGTCGTGACCGTGCCGGTGAAGCCGGAGGAAGCGCTCGGCATCAATACGAGCGAGCAGCTCGAGATTGCCGCGCGTCTCATGGAGGCGAAAAAATAAAAAGAAAACTTCCGCAAGCATGGAGCGGAAGTTTTTCTTCAAAGGAAGATCTTAGATCTTCTTTTTCTTCGCGGCCTTCTTGGCCTTTCCTTTCTTCGCGGCCTTTTTCTTCTTCGCCATAGAAATCACCCCCTACTTTCCTATTCATGATCGCTTATCGCGATCTATGTTCGCTCACAGTATACCACAATTTTATTTCTTAAAGGCGCGTCAACGCATCAACTGTGGATAAAAAAGTTTTCTACGCTGAAAAAAGAAAAGCCAGTTACGTCCTTTCGTAATCGTCTGACAGACGTTCGATGTCATCCTCGCGACATTCGCCTTTCTGCAGTTCGAGGATCATGAGAGGTATCGTTCCCGTATTGGCGACACGATGCGTTTGCCGGAGGCCTACGTGGAGCATGTCGCCTTCCGCGATGTCGCGCACCGCTCCTTCGAGATCAAACATGCCGGAACCGGAAATGACGATCCAAAATTCTTCGCGCTTGAAATGCCTCTGCAGGCTCAAGCGATGTCCCGGCGCGACTTCGATCAGTTTCACCAAGAATCCAGCCTGCGTGAACAGGTTTTGAAAAGCGCCCCAGGGGCGGATCTCGGTAGGTTGGGTAAGCATCATGGGGGGGGTGTCTAAGCCAGTGTAAGAAACACCTGGACCATTCGTCTAGCTTGGTATGGTAAAATAGAGAGGTCTTTTGAGTATTCTTAGCATTAATAGGCACCGTATGATACGCGACTGGAAATCCTGGTTGGCGTCCGCGGCAGTCCTGCTCCTCGTGGGCGCGGGCTGCAACGCGACGTCGTATCAGAACCCCTCGGCAGACCTGAATGCGAACACGTCTGCAAACGAGGAAGCGCAAGTCGGCACGGACGGCTCACTCGGCGCGGCTACCGATGCGGCATTCGAAGCCGCTGTCGGAGAAGCTGATGCGTCCTCCAAGCAGGAGATCGAAGGGAACTCCGAAGCGGATGTCGTCACAAACGATTCCGCCGAATTGAACGCCTATGGCAAAGCCTATGACCAGAATGACCTCTAAGCATCTTGCGGCGTTCGCCGCAGCTTCCACGATCGCGTTGCTCGCTTCCGTCCTTCCGGCTTTTGCCGAAGACACGCGCGGTACGGTCGAGGTCAAAGTGAGAGCTAATGCGGAAGTGACCGCTGAAGGCTCAAACGTCTGCCCGCGCATTTCGCAAGTGTCGAACGTGCTGCAGACGCGCTTGGCGGAACTCCGCGTGAAGCTCGACGCGCACCGCGACGAACGCAAAGGCAAACTCGCGGAGATGCGCGTGAAGCATCAAGAAAACGCGGCTGAACGCCGCGACGACTGGAACGCACGCTGGGATAAGATACTCCTCGAACTCCAGGCCAAGGCGACAACAGATGCTGATAAAGCTGCGATCGCCCAGTTCAAACTCGAAATGAAAGCGGCCTTCGACGCGCGTAAGACTGCGGTGGACGCCGCGAATGCGACGTTCCGCACCGGCATCGACAAGGCCGTGACGGACCGTAAGGCTGCCGTCCAGGCGGCCGCAGACGGTCTTAGGGCCGCGGTCAAAGCCGCCTTCGACAAGGCCAAGGCCGATTGCGCGGCCGGCGTGGCGGGTGCGACCATCAAAGCGAACTTGAAAGCCAGTCTCGACGCCGCGCATGTGAAGTACCGCACGGACATGCAGGCTGCAGAGAAGGTCGGAGCGAACGCCAAAGCATTGGCTGAAACGCGCCGCGCCGCCATTGAAAAGGCTAACACCGTTTTCAAGGCTGCTGCGCAAAAAGCGCGCGATGCATTGAAAGCCAAGTTGAAAGCCGACGCGACGGCTTCCGCCACGGCCACGCAGCCGTAATCGAATCGCAAGAACAAAAAGACGCATCATTTCTGATGCGTCTTTTTTGGTGGACCGCGTCGGACTCGAACCGACCACCCCCGCCTTGCAAAGGCGGTGCTCTACCAGATGAGCTAGCGGCCCCAGTCGACCCAAATAACCTACGCTTTTTAGGCTGGGAAGTCAATAAAATTGGCATAAAAGCCTTGACAAAAACCGTTTTTTCTGGTACATTTCCCTGTTCGAAAAGCCCTGAAAACCACGTTCTTTAACCACGGACGACCAATCCGTCACCGGCCCGAAAGGGCAGAAAGCCAGGCGTCATGCCCCAGCTCACGGAGCAGATGTTCGAAGAAGTTGGTAGCGATAACCCGTTCGGTCTGTACTCCTCGCAGCAGCGTCCGTACCTCCACAAAACCGGCTGGTACAACAACCGCGGCCAGTGGCTCGGCTACGGAGATATCGCTGCCGACGATCTCATGCGCATCGCCGCCGAGATCGCAGAAGGCGAAGCCTTCATCCTCGTCGACCAGCGGGATTGGGAGTTCAAGCGCTTTCACGAAGTGTCGGTTGGCTTCCTTGTCGACCACGCGCAGTGGATCGTTCGCCGCGGAAAGATCTTTTGCCGGTTGAAGCAGAATAGTCATCCTATTATGATGACGCTTCGTAGTCTCATCATTCTTCTCGATTCGCGGGACATCGCCGACGTAATCGCGGGTCGATAAACGACTCATCAACCTACCGTTCAACCGCGTTCCAAAAGGACGCGGTATTTTTTTTACAAAAATCGCAGTCAGTTCGACTGCGAGGTGAGACGTGTGACGGCTTTGGGGCCGAGCAATCCAACGTAGTCGTGGAAGTCGCAGAGCGCGAAGAGGTCTGATCGGTTCGTCGCGCGGGCGGCTTCATTCCACGTCGCGATCTGGTCTCGGAGCAGGGGATCGACCAAGGCTTCGTCTTCGGCCATCGCCGATTTCAGGATCATGCTGGTAAAGATACCCATGTCTGCCACGTCAGGATTGTCTCGATGTCCGTCCCGGAAGGCGTAGGCTGCGCTTTTGCTGGCGACCTCGATTGGGATCATCCGCGGCCCGCCCGTGAAGCGTCCATGCTTGCCGCAGACTACGCAGAGCGTGAATAGCGGAAAAATCTTCCTCTTCTTCATGGATCAAGCCTACGTCCATGCTTCGAAAAGCGTCAAGGGGATGCGGTGCTGCTCCGGACGCGCTATGCTGAAAGAGACATATGGAACTCTTGTTCCTGGGAACCGGTCCGGCCGAAGCGATCCCCCGCATGGGGCATACGGACGCCCTCTGCAAGGACGCGCTTCGACCCCATTCCAAAAGCCGCCGTTTGCGTTCGGCGGCTCTCCTCCGTTTGGGCAATACCTCGATTCTATTCGATGCAGGACCGGACATCGGCTATCAGCTCGCTTCGCACCGCGTCCAGCATCTCGACGCAGTGATGCTGACGCACGCCCATCTCGATGCCGCCGGTGGACTCAAGACATTGGCTGATTGGGCTTCAGCGTCAGGACAAATCCTTCCCGTCTATACCGAGCCGGCGACACAGAAGAGATACGGCACGTTCCCGAGCCTCGAGTACCGTTTCGTGAAATCCGGCGGCACCGCCAAAGTCGGCTCGCTGTCCGTCCGCTTCCTGCGTGTCCGCCACAGTGCGCAGCCGGGCTTTCCAACGTTCGGTTTCCGCATCGGAAAATTCGCGTATGCGAGCGACGTCGCTTCGATTCCCGGGCCGACGTTGAAGCATCTCCAAGGCGTCCGCACACTCGTGTTGGATGCCGCTTTCTGGTTCGGGCAGAAATACCGCAGTCATCTCACGCCCGACAGGTCAATTCAGTACGCGCAATGGCTGGGCGTCGAGCATCTCGTGCTGACGCAGACGGGACACACCTACCCGCCGCATCTCGAGGCGGAGCGCGCGCTCAAGGCCTATGCGAAAGAACACGCGCCTGCGCTGAAAATCACGCTCACACATGACGGCTTGCGGCTGAAGATCGCGTAAAAGAAAAACCCGTTCAGAGCATCGGGCTGGAGAACGGGGGAACGAGGCCGGGTCGGAGCAAATGTTCTTTGGCTTCGAGATACTCGGCGAGACAGGTTGCGATCATGGAAAGACCGAAGTGGTACGGCTGGGGATCGATGGCGTTCTTCGCGAAATATGCAATGACGGAAAACGCCGCGCGCAGCTCGTCGAAAATGCCGAGGTCGCGGTGTCCGAAAAAATCAATCCTGATGATCCGTCCGTTCATCGGATCAAACTCATATGACCAATTCGCCATCGGCAACGCCCGACGCGCCAACCCGATCGGCTGGGCGTACGTCATGATGGCTTGAAGGCAGCCTTCGTGCTCTTCTTCGACCTCGATATGCATCGAGTTCGGAAGATATTCTATCCAGGCCTCGGCGGCCGGTGGGTACTCGGGTAAAAGGAACACGTGATGCATGACCGGCCTCCTTGCCATGAGCATAGCAAAAACTCCCGCGCGGGGCACGGGAGTTTTTTGTTTACGGTTGGGCGATCAGGTTTTTCGGCGTCTTGCCGGCCAGGGCTTCGATGATCGCCTGGGCGGCGAGCGTTGACATGGCATCGCGCGCTTCGATCGTGGC
>CAYFZV010000062.1:0-6176 GCA_964347735.1 uncultured Gammaproteobacteria bacterium | reverse complement strand
ACGCGTTCGCCGAAGCCATGGAACGTCAGCGCCCAAAGTTCGATGTAGCCGATGGGCAGGAGTTGATCGAGCCGTTCTTCAAGTTCCGAAGCTGCTTTTTCCGTGAAGGTCAGGGCCAGGATTTCTCCCGGTGCGGCGAGGTCGTTCGCGATCAGCCAGGCGATGCGTTTGGCGATCACGGTCGTCTTGCCGGTGCCGGCCCCGGCCACGATCAAAAGCGGACCGTCCTTGTGGGTGACGGCCGCTTTTTGTTCGGGATTCAGGCCTTCCAACAGATGATTCAGATCGATCGACATGTAAAAACTACCCTCGTATCCTAGCACGTTTCATCTTGACAAAAACCGGAATTTGCATTATCATGCCGCGTTGCTCTCCTACAACATTGGAGGTACGCGCCATGGGCAAAAAGATCTTTTTCGTCGACGACGAGCAGGTCATCCGCAAGACCATCAGCACCGTGCTCAAACGCAATCGCAAGGATGATGAAATCCACGTGTTTGCGGATCCGCAGCATCTTCTCACGGCTGTGATCGAAGGGATGTATCCCGATATGGTTATCACTGACCGCTCGATGTTCAAGGACGTCGACTCTCCGATGTACGGAGAGGAGTTGGCCGCCCGATTGCGTGAACACGGCTTCAAGGGTCCGATCCTGTTGTTGACGGGCGAGTCCGAAATCACCAGCATGCCGAACTGCGACGCCGTCGCGCATAAGCCGATTTCGCCGAGCGACCTCGTTGCGCTGGTGGCCCGTTTCTTGGATGCCTAGACGACCGACGAACGCTCCCGGCCCATTCATGGACCGGGTATTTTTTATTCAAACGGCCTCGCCGGAGCGCTCGGTCAGGTCGGCTTTCGCTTTTTCAATCGCCTCCGCCGAGGATTTGGCGAGGTAGCGTTCACCGCCGATCTTGGCGACCAATCCGGCCTTCGTCAGCTTTTCGACGAGTCGCGGGTGAAGGGTCGAGAGATAGATCCTGCCTTTGTTCTTCAGCACGCGGTCGATGATGATTTCCAGCGCGTGGATGCCGGTGGCGTCGATCTGCGTCACGTACTTCATGCGGACGATCAGGATCTCGCCGCTGTTGTGGCGGATGCGGTTTTCGAACTCCGATGCGACGCCGAAGAACAAGGGGCCGGCCACCTTATAGAGAACGATCTGCGGATAGTCCTGGAGGCTCGCGGCGAGGCGCTTGAACTCCTCGCTGTCGGAAGGCTCGATCTCGCTTAGGCTCTCGTAGACCGTAAGTTGGCTGGCGCGGTGGATGAAGAGGACTGCTGCCAGCACGACGCCGATGCCCACGGCCGTCGTCAGGTCAGTGAAGACGGTCAGGAAGAAAGTCATGAGCAGTACGGCGGCGTCCTGCTTCGGGCTATGGAGCAAGTGCTTGAAGTGCGGGATTTCGGACATGTTGTAGGCGACCATCATGAGGATTGCCGCCAGTGCCGCCAGCGGGATGTGGCGCGCGAGGGGCGCTGCGAAAAGCAGGATGAGCAGCAAGACGACACTGTGGACGATGGTGGACATCCGCGTCTTCGCGCCGTTGCGGATGTTGGCGGCCGTGCGCGCGATGGCGCCGGTGGCCGGAATGGCGTTGAAGAACGGGAGGATCATGTTGCCGACGCCCTGGGCGACGAGTTCTTTGTTGGAATCATGCTTCTTGCCGGTCATGCCGTCGGCCACGACGGCGGACAGCAGGGATTCGATGGCGCCCAGCGCCGCGATCGTAAAGGCGGATGGCAACAGGTTGCGCATCATTTCCAGCGAGAAGCTCGGCAGGACCACGCGCGGGAATCCGGTCGGGATGGCGCCGATGGTCGCGGGCGCCGCCACCGCGCCCTTGAAGAACGCCTGCAGGACGAGGCTTGTCAGGACGCCGGCCAGGAGCGCGGCCGGAGCGGGCGGAAACTTCTTCACGTATTTTTGCCAGAGGAAGTACGCCGCGAGCGTCACGGCGCCCACGATGACGGCTCCGGAGTTCACGCCGTGCGCGAGATGCGAACCGATCATCCCGATCGTCTCGATGAAGTCGTGTGGGCGATGCTCGAAGCTCAACCCCAGAAAATCCTTGATCTGCCCCGAGAAGATGATGACAGCGATGCCCGAGGTGAATCCGACCGTCACGGGATACGGGATGAAGCGGATGATCGCCCCGAACCTGCAGAGACCCATGATGACCAGAATGACGCCGGCCATGAAGCCCGCCAGCATGAGGCCATCGATGCCGTGCGCGTTGATGACGTTCAGCAGGATGACGACGAAGGCGCCCGTGGGCCCAGTCACCTGGAATTCGGAACCGGAAAGCAGGCCGACAATGAGGCCGGCGATGATGGACGTATAGATCCCCTGCTCCGGCCTCGCCCCGCTCGCAACGGCGAATGCGATGGCCAGCGGGAGCGCGATCAGGCCGACGATGACGCCGGAAAGGAGGTCGAAGCGGAACTTCTCCCTGAAATACGCGCGCGATGCCACAAGAAGCCGATTGAACGATGATGCTGCGGGCATAGGATGTCGGAATGAAGTTAGCGCGCCGTTTACTCGATCACTTCGAGGCGTCTCGTGTCCCAGCGCATGACGGCCGTGAGCGGCTTGAAGAATCCCTCGAGGTCGGGGTGCGCCTGCTTGATGGCTTCGAGACCGAGGCGTGTCAGGTACTTGGCGCTCATGATGGCGCCGTTGCGTTCCGTGTCGTCATGATACGAGACAGAAGCGAAATAGAGCGCGCTCTCTTTCGGGATGCGGCCTGCGTCGCGGTTCCCTTTGATGATACCGGCGGACTTCGCGATCGTGGCGTGCAGCTGCGGATCGGTGTCGTTGACGATCAGCGCGTAGTTGATTTTGTGAAGCCAGTCGAAACCTTGTCCGACCGCCAGGATGCGTTCCATGTGTTCGAGCTCGATCTCGCCCTTCGGCTGTTTGCAGAGTTCGGCTGTGTGCATGGCGTTGCCGGACATGAGCGGCAGGAGGTCGTTCACGATCTGTGCCGGCATGTCCGGATACAGCTCGCGGATGAGCGCTAAGAGCGTGGCGGCGTCGGCCGAAGCGTAGTCGGCCATGGACGCGGTCTTCCCGTTCTTGCCGTGGAAGATCAGCGTCTCGCAGTCGGTCTCCACTCCGACCATGATGGTGTACGTCTGGCGGAGTGGATCGACCGTGAAGAAGAAATCGAGCTCGTCGACCAGGTTTCGCGCCGCACCGACGGCCTTCTCGGTGTCGTAGCCGTGTCCGGCGCACCCGCGGTGCGGATCGCCTTTCGAGAAGTGGTACGTGGCCAGGCACAGGAAATGCCGCCCCTTGGAGAGCGCGTACTTGCGGAGGTCGCCGACGCGTCCGCGCAGCGCCGGCCAGCCGATATCGAAAATGCCGCCGATGTTGCGCTTCGGGCGGATGAGGCCGAATGGCGTACGTGTCATGAGCGGAAGATGCACGCGGCCGTCCATGCACTTGAAGGCGGCGATCAGCGTCGGGTGCTTGGCGCGATACGCCTTGCGGCTCGGGGTCTGCTGGAGATAGAGCTCGGATTGGGCGCGATTCAATTCGAGCAATTCAGGGATGAGCTGATAGGCCATAGAGTGGGAAGATTGCAAAATTCTAGGCGTTTGAAGCCCGCGCGTCAAGCCAACAAAAAAAGAGACCCTTCAGCGGGTCTCGAGAAGCTCGAGTTTGCGGGTTTCCCAGTCCATCACGGCGGTGAGAGGCTGGAAGAAACCGTCGAGATCGTGGTGAAACTTGCGGATCGATTCCAGACCGAGCGCCGTCAGATAGTGCGCGCGCTCGACGGCGTTGGCGCGGCGGCGTCCCTGCTGGAAGTACCAGACGGAGACGAAGTACAGGGCCTGGTCGGAAGGGATGCGCTTCTTGTCGCGGTTTTCCTTCACGATACCGGCGGCCTTGGCGATCGTGTCGTCAAGCGTCGGGTCCAGGTCATTGATGATCAGCGCGTAGTTGACGCGATGGAGCCAGTCGAATCCTTCACCAACCGCCAGAATGCGCTCGGTGTGATCGAGTTGCTCGACTTTTTTGGGCTCGCGGCGGATCTTCTTGATGTGCTCCGCGTTGCCGCTCATGAGCGGCAAGAGGTCCTTCACAACGGCTTGCGGCATGTCGGGGTACAGTTCGCGGATCAGGCTGTTCAGATGCCGCGGTTCTTCCTTGAGATGATCCCCCATCCGCTCTTCGATGCCGTCGCGTCCATGGAAGATGAGCTCTTCGCCGTCCGTTTCGACGCCGACGACGAGCGGATAGACCTGCTCGTGGCCCTTGCCGAAAACGCGGTTCATCTGCTCGACAAGCGTACGGGCGCTGTCGACTGAGATGCTCACGTCGTAGTTGTGGCCGCGGCACCCCAGCTGCTTGCTGGACTTCGAGTAATGGTAGGTGGCGAGGAAGAGGTTCTGCGCACCCGCGTCGATCGTATAATCGACGTAGTCGTTCAAACGCTCTTCCAGCGCCGGCCAGCCGAGATCGAAGACGCCGCCGATGTTACGGTATGGCCGGATGACTCCGATCGGCGTTCCGGTCAAGGCCGAGAGATTGACGCGGCCGTCCATGCATTTGAAGCAGGCGATGCGGGTCGGGTGTCGGACGCGGTAGTTGTTCCGCAGATCGACTTGGCCGGGCTGGGTGTACAGCTCCGATTGCTGCTGATTCAGCGCGAGCAATTCTTCGACAAGCTCGGTTCGCAGATAGCGCATCAAGATTTTCCCCCTTGGAATGAACGCCTGCCGACGTGGCAGGATGCGCGACATCGTACGCCTCTCCGCACCTTCGGTCAAGATGGTTTTTTTCCAAAAAAAGATGACCGCGCTGCGGTCAGTCGAGGTCGGACGGGTCTTGGCAGGACGGAATGTTCTTCGGATTGAGGCAAGAGACCTCGTTGATCCCGGTCTCTTCGAGAAGGTCTTCCTCGACGTCAGGATGCACCCACGTTCGGTACGCGTCGCTTCGGTCGATGCTCGCGATGCAGCCGCCGAGAATGGCGAGGCCGGAGCCGATCACCCACTGCCCGCTGATCAGACAGAGGATTCCTGCCAGTACGCAGCAAAGCCAGACGACGAACAGGTCGGACTTGAGCCACGTCTGTTTTTCATCCTCCATGGTTCCCCTCCTTTCGAGGAGCCGAATCTATCAAAAAAAGCTCGGAATGTCAATCTTTAGTTGACGCGAAGCGCATTTCTTGATTTCGTATGCGCGGAGGTCACGTGCCTACTGCCAAATCGCTCTTTATGCTCCCAGATGACAGTGAAACATTGGCTCAGCTGATCACGTCCATTCCCGCAAGCTGGGCCTGGATCGACGCCGAGCTCAAGGCCCCGGCGGCGCTCATCGCATCGGGCCAGGTGGCTCGAAAGACCGGCTTCCATATCCAGCGCTTCCATTCGATCAAGCCAACACTGATCGGATGTTGGAACGCGGAAAAGAGGTGCCGGAATGCACCGGATATCGCGGAAATCCTAGCCTTGCGCCAGTTACCCCTGTTCGTGAATTTCGAAGAAGCGGGTTTTCAAGCGCGGATTCCGTCGTTCGGAGAAGCGCAAAACATCGCTGCGCATTTTCTTCGTCTGGGCTACCGCGGCTGGTTCTCGATCAGCGCCGGCTGTGACGACAACGACAAGCACCAGAATCCGGCGTATGTCCAGATGCCGTGTTCGCGAGAATCCATAGCCACGCTGCGTCCAAACTGGAGCATCGAGATCGGTCTGAACCCGCACTATGGCGGCAAACCGGAAATGGTTACGCCGATCCTGAACGCCTGTCAGTCACTCGGCTTGAAGCCCGTGCCGGAGGTCGTTTGATTGAAATCCCCATGCTGTGGGGATTTTTCTTATGAAAAAAAAGCCCCCGATTGTTCAGGGGCATTCCTCATGCACGAAGCGAAGACAGCGCTTTTTGAAATCTTCTTCGGATTCACCGTCTTTTTGCTGGAGGATCTCGATGACTTCGATGTCGCCGCCCGTCTGCGGGCCGCGTGTGCTGATCCGGACTTTGTAGGTGCCGTTCGGAAGCTTGACGATGGTGCCGGTCAGCATGGATCCTCCACGAGAAAGGTGCGTGCTTGGAGCCTAGCAAGCGCGCCGCTGATTGGCAATCAAAATCCCCCGCTTCAGGGCGGGGGATTTTTTTATTCCTGTGTGCGATCGAGGTGCGGCATGGTGCGCTTCGAATGGTGCTTGCG
>CAYFZV010000061.1:0-6247 GCA_964347735.1 uncultured Gammaproteobacteria bacterium | reverse complement strand
ACGTGCGTAGAGAGTTCAATACGGAGGCGGACGCACTGGTGAATAAGGCGCTCGACCGCCATCAAGGAAAATAATAAAATCTCCGACGCTGGTCGGAGATTTTCGTTCTACAGCTTCTTCGCCAGTCTCTCCGCGTCCGCAACGAGCGCGCCGAGGCTGTTCTTCAGGCCTTCGCTCCAGAAGTCCGGCTTGCGCGGATCAAGGCCGAACGGCTTCATGAGCCCGACAGCGTCTTTGGTCGATCCGGCACGCAGGAGATCGAGATACAACGGTTCGAACTTTTTTCCGTACGCATCTTTGCGGGCGTACAAGCTCTGCGTCAGCAGTTCGCCGAAAGCGTAGCTGTAGACGTAGAACGGACGATGGAAATGGCCGATATACGCCCAGAGATGTTCCATGTCGGCGTATTCGAAGACCTCGCCGTTCTTACCATAGAGTTCGCGCGTGACGTCCATCCAGAGCGTGTCGAGATCCGACGGCGAAAGTTTCTTGCCGGCGCCATGCAGCTTGCGCTCGAAATTCGAGAAGCTGATCTGCCGAACGACGGTGTTGAGCATGTCGTCGATCTTGCCAGCTACGAGGGCGAGACGTTCCTCTGTCGTTCCGGATTTCGCCAAGCGTTCCTGCAGGAAACGGAAGGTCGTCATCTCGCCGAAGACGGAAGCCGTTTCGGCGTAGGCCATCGGCGCGTGCGATTGGAGCGTGCCTTGCGCCTTGCCGGCCAGAAGGCCGTGCACGGCGTGCCCTTCTTCATGCGCGATGGTCATCACGTCCCGCTTCGACCCGAGATAGTTCAGGAAGTTGAGCGCGATCGGTGTGCCGTCGGGCATGACGAACGACATGCAGTATGCGCCGCTTTCGCGGTTCGGTCCCGCCGGCGCGTCGATGCGCTTTTTCCCGACCAACTCCTCGCGGATGAGTTTCGCGAGCGTCGGGCTGAAGCTTTCGTAGGCCGGCAGTACGATTTCGTGCTGCGCCACGTCGAACGGCACGATGCCGCGGTCTTCGAACGGCAGATGCGCGTTGCGGTCGCTCCAGCGCAGTTTGTCGAGTCCGAGTAGCTTGGCTTTCAGCTTGTACCAGCGGCGTGCGAGAGGACCTCCGATCGAAGTCACGGCCTCATGCAGCGCTTCGACGACCTTGTCCGGGACGCGGTTCGACATGTTACGCGACTGCATCGGATGCTTGTACCCGCGCTCCTTGTCTTCAAGTGCGCCGGAACCGGCGGTCTGCCAGAGCGTTTGCGCCGAATATTTCGCGAAGCCTCCGCCTAGTCCGGCATTAAGAGCCTTGAGCGCGCGGGCGCGCTTCTCGCGATCCGCATCGTCGCTCATGCTGTGCAGGATTTCCGTCAGGGTCAGCGCTTTTCCATCGAGTGTGAAGCGCAAGTCGGCTTCAACTTCATCATAGAAGTCGCTCCAGGCCCCCGGGCCGAACGGCCCGCGCTTCGCGAGCGCGCCCTCGACCGGTTCCGACAACAGATGCGGCTTGAAGCGCCGAATCTGTTCGATCCATGGAAGGTGCTTGGCAAGAAAGGCGTCTTTCTTCGCTTGGCGCGCGATCTCTTGTGCGGAAAGCGCGACGAGCTCGTGCTCGAAGAAGGTTAGATGCTCTCCCGAAGCCTGGCTTAAGACCAATGAAACATCAGCGCGTTTCGTATTCAGCGCTTGGTTTTCGACATCAGTGCTGTGCGCGAGGAACAGGTACACGCCGATCTTGTCGATTCTCGCGGAAAGATCGGCGTAGGCACGCAGGGCGGCACCGAGTTTCATTTTGAGGCGTCCCTGAAAATTCCGTTTGAAAGTCGAAGCACGCTTGAGCGCGTCTTTGAGGTCGCGGTCAAGCGATGGATCATTCAATCCGTTGTAGAGGAAGGAAAGGTCCCATCGGACCTTGTCCGCCCCCGTTGCAAGCTGTTTCGCCATAGTAGTTCTCCTTTAACGTTGAATGTGCGATGTCCACAGTGTGAAGGCCGCGTAGTGCGCTGTCAATTCTGCTACACTGTCGTCATATGGGGATGTCTTGGCGGCTTGCCAGATTTGCCACCCTCGTTTTCGGCGTGGGTCTTTTCTTCGTGGCGGCTCCACGGGTTGTGCTCGCTGCGCCGCATAACATCAACGGCTGGGCGTGGTCGGGCACGACCGGCTGGATCTCGGTTGATTGCAACGGCGATCCGACCGGCTGTGCCGGCGCGGCCGGGGACTACGGTCTCGACATGGATGCGAGCGGCAACATTACGGGTTGGGCATGGTCGAGCCAAGCGGGTTGGATCTGTTTCGGTGCGACCTGCGACGGCGCTGCCGGCGTTCCGGCGGGTGGAACGCCTTCAAGCCCTGCTGCGGCGGCCGACCACTACTGTCCCGGCTTCGTGCCGTGTGCGCGTTACGACGCGAACGATGGAGAGCTCCACGGCTGGGCGTACGTCATCAGTCAGACTGACGGCACGAATTATCGCGGTTGGATTTCCCTGAACTGTACGGATGTTGGTACGAACACCGCTTCGCCGCGCGTATGTGCTGGAAGCGACTATGCGGTATCCTTCGATGAAGATGCGACGCAGGCGGCGGGAGAATTTTACGGATACGGCTGGAACGGCAACGGCGACGCAACCGGCAACGGCTGGGTTCAGCTCGGTTGCGGTCAGCCCCAAGGCTCGTGCGTCGCGCCGGTCTGGGGCGTCACGAGCGGTTGGGTCGATACCGGCTGGACAAGTATGGCGCCGATCGAAGGGGTGTATCAGCCCTGGGCCGCCTCCGGCAGCGGCACGTGGGATATTCCACTCGCCTACAGTCAGTTTTCTTCGCCGGCCGGTGCGACCCTGCGCTGTGTGTTCCGTATGTCTGATAACACGTACCGTACGAAACTGTGGTCGCTTGGGGCACGCAGATCGCGCGTGAGCTGGACCGAGTACTACACGGTCTCTTCCACGAATACGCCGCCGGACGCGGTCGTCGACAGTTCGGGCAATCCGGTGCTGTGGTCGTTCAGTTCGTTTGCGCCGGACCCGCCGTTTGGCTGTGAAATCCAAGGTAACCCGCCGAAACAGAAAGTTATTTCGAACCGTATCGCCGTCCATCCGCCGTCGTGGACCTTCGCCGGTGCGGGCGGCGCCAACAGCGTCGATTCCATCCGCGCCAAGTATTGTCTCGATGGCAACGCAAGCGTCGATCCTTCGCGCACGTATTTCTTGAACACCGATCCCACGGGCGCTTCGGTGCAATGCGATACAGAAGGGGATTTGGCGTACACGCTGCTTAGAGCGCGCGGCGTACCCGTCGAACTCAAGTGTTACGACAACATCGACAATGATGCGAATTTCCAGCGCGACTGCGCGGGCGGCGCGCCGGTGATGGAGGCGGATCGCACATGCCGCGGCATCACGTATTTGTGCATCACGCACCCGCCAGCGTCTGCACCTCAACCTCCGCGTCCATGAAGGTACGTGCGCTCATCGTGATCGGGCTTCTTGCCGTGCTGGCTTTTTGGCGCGGTACACAGCCTGTTCGAGCGGTTATCAATACGAGTTGCGCGGGCAACGTCTGTTCCGGCAGCGTCACGGTCGGCGGACAGCTGATTACGTATGCCTGGACGCAGAATCACAGCAGCACGGATTCAAGCTTGAAAGTACGGTTCACCAGCGGCCCCTACGTCGCGAACGCGAATCCGGTGCGTTTCAAAATCACGGTCGACAAAGCTTTCACTTCGAGCACGACGCTCAAAAATCCAAGTCCGACCGCGTCCGTGCCCCCGGACCAAACGGTCAACATCGGCAACACCGTCATTGAACGCGCGGCGACGTCCAGCACGGCCGGTACGACGTTTGACTTCGTCCAGGAACTGCGGTACGCCGCGCCGGCTCCGGGCTTGATTTCCGTCACGCTGGAATTCGCGCAATACGGCGCCGCGCAGATCGTTGCGCCGTTTAACGCGAACGTGGACGTGCTCTCGCCGGTGAACCGCGACGAAGGCGCCTCGCTTGCCGCGCTGTTCGGAGCAAGTTACCGGCAATGCAACGATGCGGTCGACAACGATCTGGATTACCGCCTTGATTGCGCGGATGCCGACTGTTTGGGCAAGAGCATCAGTCCGACAAGCGTGTGCGAAGCGTCCGAGATCACCTGCAACGATTCCTTGGACAACGACGGTAACGGAAAAACCGACTGCGCCGATCCGCTCTGCAACGGCCGCGCCGGAAATCCCGCAGGCACGAAGTTCTGCGGCTCGGAAAACGGTGGTGCGGCGCACGCGAACTGCGCGGACGCGTTCGACAACGACGGCAATGCCAAGCTCGATTGCACGGACGACGCCCCTGGCACGGGCTGCTGGAAGACCGGTTTCCAGGATTGTGCGGCGACGGAAACGTCCTGCATTGACAACATCGACAACGACCGCGACTCCGATTATTCTTCGGCGCGCGATGCAAATGCCGGTACCGGCATCGATTGCCGCGATTTCGATTGCAAAGGACAAGGTAATTGTACGACGAACGAGCGCCTGCGCTTCGACGTTCCGACCGGAACGTTCGTGGATGCGCCGACGCAGTGTTTCGACAGCCTCGATAACGATCTCGACGGCCAGGCGGACTGTTCCGATACGGACTGTCTCGGCGCGCAGAACGGTCCGCAGCGCTGCGCGGGTTTTGAAGCGTATCTGCCGCCGAGCCCGCTCGGCACAGGCGATCCGTTACCCCTCTTTTATTTCAATTTTTGCAGCGACGGCATCGACAACGACGGCGACGGCTTGATGGACGATCTCGATCTCGATTGCAGAAACGTGTTCGGCGAATGCAGCCCTTCGCCGGCGACGGAAGACTTCACGTTTCTTTCATGCGCTGACACGCAGGATAACGACCGCGATGCGGCGACCGACTGCGCCGACAGCCAGTGTCGGACGGGCGGAAAAATCGGCAGAAGCGGCTGCACGAACGCCTCCTGCGGTGCTCCGGCGAAATATGTATTGACGGCGACCGACGCGGCTGCATGTTCTGTGAGCGAGAACAGCGCGTTGTATTGCGGTGACGGCATTGATAACGACGGCGACGCGACTGTGGACTGCGCGGATACCGGCTGCACCGCTCCGGCGCAGCGGCACGGGCCGACCATCGGGTCTTCCGGCGTCGCGCCGTACTTTTGTGGCGCGGAATCCGGCGCCGTGACGTGCCATGATGGCGCGGATAATGATTCCGATACCGGCACGGATTGTTTCGACACGGCCTGCCAAGACAACGTGCAATGCGCGCGGCGTCCTGGCGGAGGCGGTTGGACCCTGGCGGCCAGCTGCCTGACCGTGCCCAACACGACCGCGCTTGCGCCGATTGTCGGTGGCGGCAGCGTCAGCGTTTCGCACAAGGACCGACTCTACGTCAATACGCCGTACACGATTCGTTTCACGGGTTCGGGACTCTTCACGTCGCTGACGCTCGTGATCGGGGACGCCGCGAATCTCGCCAACGCGTTTCCGTTTAACGCTGGAACCGCAAACTGTGCGCTATCGGGCACGGGCGTGGCGCAGCTGCGATACACGAGTCCGTCTTCAACAGTCGGGGTGATCTCCCAGCTCGCCAGCACGACACTCAACGGCTTCGACGTCACGCTGACGTGTACGACGACGTCCGCCGTGCCTCTGGGGCCCTCGACGTTCAAGGTTTCGGTCGTCACCAACCGCGGCTCCGTCGAGTTCGGCGAAACGTCGCTCACGACGCAGGTCTACGAAAATACGGCTCCGACCGTGCCGAATCCGGCAGTCGAGATCGAAGGCATCGTGAGCGGTAAGGTGAACGTCACCGCCGGTTCCAACGTGCGTTTCCAAGCCGTGCCGAATACGGATCCTTCCGGCATTTGCCGCTGCGACTTCTCTCTCGGCGGCGTGGCGAGGAGCTCGCCGGATGGCAACTGCATCGCCACGGCCGGACCGTTCGCCAACGACAACGCGACATTCGCAGTCGCGGCGGCGGCAGTCGACGGCGCATCGAACAAGAGCGCGACGAGCACGACGCAGACGATCAACGTAAACGTCGTGCCGTCGGTCTCGCAAAATCTCGTGCTCGGCAACGACGTGAATGGCGCGACGGTTCTCACGTACCGCGGCAATGATGCCGTCAATCTGAACACGCAGTTCACGACCGACACGCTAAGTATCTTCCCGGTCGCTTCGACGTGCCGCGTTTTCATTTACGATCCGGGTTGGGTCGGTGGCCAGGCCGTGACGGTCGCAATGACGCCGACAGCGATCGGTAACAGGCTGACCT